>JAZOXD010000250.1:0-4679 GCA_045659565.1 Eubacteriales bacterium
GATGCCAAGCATCGCGGGATTTTTAATTATTTTGGTTCGTGGCAGCAACTACAATTGCCGGAGCAGCCGCCCTCGGGGCAGCCAATGCATTTTTTGCCGCTTTTTTTGGATTTGATGATATAGGCAACTGCCCCCGCTACAATCAGGGCCAGAATGCCGATGATGATATAGTTTTCCATATTCAATTAAACCTTTACGGCGGCCTTTTTTTCGGCGGCCTTCTTTTCGTTATGGATGCCGATCAAAGCGATGGCGGCAACCATCAAAGCAATGACCATCAGCCCGATCAGAGCGGCGGGGACATTCAGGCTGGCAGGGGCGGTGATCAGGGTACCGATGGTGTAAATCAGATAGCCCACGGTGAAGCCCATTCCCAACTGCAGGCCGATGCCGCCCCAAAGCCATTTGGCGCTCTTCATTTCAGCATTCATTGCGCCGATAGCGGCGAAGCAGGGGGGAGTAAAGAGATTGAACATCAGATAAGCCAGGGCGGCCACCTTGGTGATGGCGAACACACCGGCAACCTCAGTTCCGGCGCCCTCCATCAGGGCCAGTTCTTCGGTATCGATCAGGTTTTGCAGCCCCACAAAGCAAACGGCCAGGGTTCCTACCACATTTTCTTTGGCGATAACCCCGGCCACTGCAGCGGCGGCCATCTGCCAGGAAACCACGCCGATGACGGGAACCAGCAGATAGGAGATCGGATGCGCAATGGAGGCCAAAATGGAATCTCCGGCAACCTCAGCAGGGGTGAAGCGCCAAGTAAAGGTCTGCATAATCTGAACCACAGTGTTGCAAAGCAGGATCACGGTTCCGGCCTTTACGATATAGGACCAACCCCGGGCGCACATGGATTTACAGGCGCCCCAAAGGCTGGGAAACTTATATTCCGGAAGTTCCAGAATAAAGAAGGATTTTTTATGCTTATAGCCGGTGATCCAGTTGATCAGCAAAGCGCCAAAGAAGATGATTACGATGCCGGCAAAATACATCAGGGTACCCACCCAGGAAGCGTCGCCAAAGAAGGCGCCGGCGAACAGGGCAATGACCGGCAGCTTGGCTCCACAGGGCATAAAGGGCGCCAGCATTGCGGTGGCTCTGCGCTCCCGCTCGTTGCGGATGGTGCGGCAAGCCATAACGCCGGGAATGGCACAGCCGGTGCCGATGACAAAGGGGATCACAGATTTTCCGGAAAGACCTACTTTCTTGAAGATGGGATCCAGCACCACGGCGGCTCTTGCCATGTAGCCGCAATCCTCCAGCAGGCCGATAAGGAAATACATCACCATTACCAGGGGCAAAAAGCCCACAACGGCGCCCACACCACCGATCACGCCGTCTACCAACAGGGCGGAAAGCAGGGGATTGGCATTTTCCAACAAGCCGCCCACCCAGGCTTGGAACAATTCGATCCAGCCCACCAGGGCGTCGGCGATCCAGGGGCCCACCCAGGCTTGGCTGATCTGGAACACCAGGAACATCACAACGGCAAAGATGGGAATGCCCACCCATTTATTGGTGATAATGGCATCAAAATCGTCCTGAACATTGCGCTGATTGGTGCGCACCTTGCGTTTTTCCACCCGGTTAACCAGCTTGTTCACAAAAGCGTAGCGCTTACGATCCGCCAGCTGGGCGGCTTTTTTATCTTTTAATTCGGCGGTATCCTGACGGAAGGGGGCGGTTTGGCGGTTGCCCACCTGCTTCATCGCTCTTTCCACCACCTGCTCCAGGCCGGCATGATTGCCGCCGGCAGAAACAGTTTCAATCACCGGGCAGCCCAAGGTTTCTTCCAAAGCGTTGGTATCGATCCGGGTCTGTTTTTTTTCATTGATATCGCTTTTATTCAGTGCCACCACCACCGGGATTCCCAACTCCAAAAGCTGGGTGGTGAAAAACAAGCTTCGGCTCAGATTGGTGGCATCCACAATGTTGATGATAACATCGGGATTTTCGGTTTTGATGTATTCGCTGGTAACGCCCTCCTCCGTGGTGAAGGGGGACATGGAATAAGTACCCGGCAGATCTACCGCCAAAACCTCTTCCCCGTGGGTGAAGTTTTTACGGATAAAAGCCTCTTTTTTATCAACGGTTACACCGGCCCAGTTGCCAACCTTCTCGTTCCGGCCGGTCAGGGCGTTATACATGGTGGTTTTGCCGCTGTTGGGATTGCCTGCAAAAGCAATTCTCATGATTTTTCCTCCTGGTTTTTACGGATGTTGAATTTTGTTGGTTAGTTAACGCTAACCGATGGTCCTAAATAAATCAGCCGAGCCGGGCCATTTTCAAAAAAATCAGATGATGATGGCTTCGGCCAGCTGTGGGTCGATATTGTAGCGGGCATCCTTGATAGAAACAACACATCCGCTTTTGCGATGGGCGATCACCGTGATGGGTTCGCCGCTATAACAGCCCAAGGAAAACAAAAAAGCATCCAACTCTTCGTCATCGGTGACGATGTCTTGGATGATATATTCCTTTCCTTCTTCAGCGTTTCTCAAATTCATAAGTGCCCGATCCTTTCGGTTATCCTATGCTAACCATAGATAATATAGCATCACTTCAAAAATTTGTCAAGGATAATTTTTTAAAATCTTCAAAAATTTAAAAGGATTTCAAAAAACAAGGCTCCGGGAAGGGGAACCCTCCCGGAGCCTGATCGTGAGATTATAGAAATTTCTTCAATTCTTGCTCAATGCGCTTGGCCATCCGTTGGAAGCCTAAATCGTTGGGGTGGCAGCCGTCCACGGTGCAAGCATCCCAATCATCCCCTTCAAACAGGGTGTTCCCGGGCACAAAATAAACGTTTTTGTCCCCTTCTGCCAAAGCGGTTTCATAGGTGGCCCTCACCACTTCCATCCGCTCCAGCCATTGGGGCTTCAAGAGGGAATCCGGGGCAGAAACAAATACAATGGGTAAATCGGGCTGAGCCTTGCGAACGGCCCGATATAAGGGCAGGTGGGTGGCCTTCAGGTGGTCGATGTTGGGGGCGTTATGGTCGTAATCGCAAACAAAGGCCTTCATTTTCAGCCCTGCCAGGTAATTCGCCATAATTTCCTCCCCTCTGGCGCTGCCCGAAAAGCCCAGGTTCACGTGGTCCATATTCAATTTGCGCCCGATGATGGCCTGATAAGCGTTGCCCGGACGGCTGGCGCATCCCCCTTGGGTGATGGAAGAACCGTAATAAACGATGGGCTCTTCAAAGCGATAGGGGGCGGGGGCTTCCAGGCGGGCATCCTTTTTCAGGGCAATGTATAGTTCACTCACGTTATCGTAAAGGGGAAAGTTAATGGTATATTCCCCAAACTGCCCGTCGGTGGTGACATAGGTGGAAAAGCCCTCTGTCAGGTTGGCGGAAGTGGGGCGGAAAATGTTCAGGAAGGTATCGGCCGTCGTTTCCGTTTTGCGGTAAAGGTCAAAGCCCGATTGCCCTGTGCGGGGCATATGGGTCATGGGCGAATGGTTTTTCATTTCTGCTTTCAGGCCGATAAAGGCGGAATCAGTGCGGAAGCGGATCCGTCCGCCCGCAGTGCGGTAGTTCAGGTTTGAAACACCGCTGTTTGTGCCGTCAGCCACGGCCTTATCCAGCCGCATATAGCAATGCTCTTCCTCGTTGTAAAATACCCCGTATAAGACAATGGGTGCCGTGCGGGCGTTGATCCAGATGATATCGGGTTCGGTAATCTCCGCAGGAGGAGCAAAATTCTTATCAATTTGTTCAATATTCACGGTAATCATCTCCTTTTGGCCCATTATACCCCTTCCTATGGGTAATGTCAATTTAATAGTTGCAGAAAACCGCAGGTTTATTATATAATAAAGGAAACGAATGTAAACGAGGTTCAAAGAATGCCCTTTTTACCGATCACAAAAAAAGAAATGGAATCGCTGGGTTGGAATCAGCCGGATTTTGTGCTGGTCACCGGCGATAGTTATGTGGATCACCCCTCTTTCGGGACAGCCATCATCAGCCGGGTGCTGGAACACGCGGGCTTTAAGGTCTGCATCCTGCCCCAACCGAAGAAGGATGCGGATTATCTGCAATTCGGTGCGCCCCGGCTGGCCTTTTTGGTCAACGGCGGCAATATCGATTCCATGGTGGCTCATTATACCGCCGCTAAAAAGCCCCGGAGCGAGGATGCTTATACTGCCGGAGGCAAGGCCGGCGGCCGTCCGGACCGGGCGGTGACGGTCTATACCAAAAATTTGCGCCGTCTGTTTGGGGCGTTGCCCATCGCCATCGGTGGGTTGGAAGCCTCTCTGCGGCGGTTTGCCCATTATGATTATTGGAGCGATAAGGTGCGCCCCTCCATCCTGTTGGAATCCGGCGCAGATCTTTTGATGTATGGCATGGGCGAAAAGCACGTGCTGGAGATCGCCCACCGGCTGAACGCCGGCGAGCCGGTTTCCGCTTTGACGGATATCCGGGGCACCTGCTACGCCGTTGCCACCCGGGATTATATCCCAGGCCCCGCCAAGGAATGTCCCACCTTCGAACTGGTTTCGGAACAAAGTGAGCGGGGCAAGCGGGCCTATGCGGATGCCTGCCGCATCCAACAGCAAGAGCAGGATGCCACCCGGGGAAAAACGGTGATCCAGCGCCATGGCGATAAAATTCTGATCCAAAATCCCCCCACCATCCCCCTGACCATGGCAGAGATGGACGAGGTTTATGCTCT
>JAZOXD010000251.1:0-13209 GCA_045659565.1 Eubacteriales bacterium
CACTCCCGAGATCTTCCCCGAAGATGCCAAGGCTGGCGGTGCTGCCGTTATCGCTACCGGCCGTTCCGACTTCCCCAACCAGATCAATAACGTTCTGGCTTTCCCCGGCATCTTCCGTGGTGCTCTGGATTGCCGTGCTTCCTGCATCAATGAAGAGATGAAGGTTGCTACCTCCCTGGCTTTGGCCGCTTTGATTCCCGATGATGAACTGACCGAAGAAAACATCATCATCAACGCTTTGGATAAGCGGGTTGCCCCCGCCGTTGCAGAGGCTGTAATCGAAGCCGCCCATAAAACCGGCGTAGCCAGAATCTAACTTTAAAACCTGCCCTCGGGCAGGTTTTTTTATTGCTTTTTTATTCCGGCTTTGCTACAATATGGTTAACAATCCAAAAGGAGAAAATTTCATGAACGTAACCTTTGCAAGAATCGGCAAACATCCCACGATTGGCTTTGCATTCCGGGAGTTGGCCCGTATTTTAAAGAAAATGGACCCCACCTTTTCCGTGGACGGAAGAATTTACGATCAGGTAGATCCTTCCCTGGAAAATGTGATCTGGCTTGGAATAGACGGCTCTGTGGAGAAAAAGGATAACGACGCCATCCGTATCAAGGTAAAAAACGGTGCGGGTGTAATCACCGGCTCACAGGAACGGGCGGTTCTGATTGCTGCTTATCGCTTTTTAAAAGAGATGGGCTGCCGCTTCCTGCGTCCCGGCGAAGAAGGGGAGATCATCCCCGAAAAGACCCTGACCCGCGCAGATTTCACTGCACAGGTGCAGGAAGAGGCCTCTTATCGTCATCGGGGCGTTTGTATTGAGGGCTCCGTTTCCTACGCGCACGTGGCCAATATGATTGATTTCCTGCCCAAGGTGGGGATGAACGGCTATTTTATGCAGTTCCACGTGCCCAGCATCTTTTTTAAGCGTTTTTATAATACGAATAAGAATCCTCATCTTCATAATACCCCCGTCACCGATGAGGATATCGCCCATATGTGGAAGGGCATTGAGGAAGAAATTCAGTTGAGAAGTCTGGATTATCACGCCACCGGCCACGGCTGGACCTGCGCCCCCTTCAATATTTCCGCCGGTGGATGGGATAAGCAAAGCGAAGAAGAAATGCCCCCGGAAGCAATGGAGGTTATGGCTCAGTTGGATGGCCATAGAGGATTGTTTAAGGGGGTTGCCCTGAACACCAACCTTTGTTACTCCAATCCGAAAGTACGCACCAAAATGGCGGATGCCATCGTGGACTATTGCAAGGAACATTCCAATGTGAACTTCTTGCATTTTTGGCTGGCAGACGGCACAAACAACCATTGTGAATGTGCGGAATGTCAAAAGAAACTTCCCTCTGATTTTTATGTAATGACCTTAAACGAACTGGATGAAAAATTAACGGCCGCCGGAATTGATACTAAAATCGTGTGTTTGATCTACGTGGATCTGCTCTGGGCCCCCTCGGTTGAAAAGATCCGTAACCCGAACCGCTTCGTGCTGATGTTCGCTCCCATTACCAGAACCTATACCAATGCATTTGTGGAGGCGGAGCTGAACGCCAAGGTGGAGTTGGCCCCTTATAAGAGAAACCAAAACATAATGCCCAAATCCGTGGCAGAAAACCTTGCCCACCTGGCTCGGTGGCAAAAGGAGCAGTTGAACGGCGATTCCTTCGATTTCGACTATCACCTGATGTGGGATCATATTCTCAACCCCGGCTATTATAAAATTTCCGAAATTCTGCATAAGGATATGGCCAACCTGGATCAGATCGGCCTGAACGGTATGATGAGTTGCCAGGGGCAACGGGTGTTTTTCCCCACGGGCCTTCCTTTCTATGCTATGGCAGATGCTCTTTGGAATAAGGAGCGCCGCTTTGAGGATGTCTGCGAAGAATACTTTACTGCCGCTTTCGGGGAAGAAGGCAAGAAGGTGGAAGCTTATCTGGCAGAGATCGACCGCCTGACCGATCCCGTTTACCTGCGTCGGGAAAAGCCCGAGGATCCTGCGGGGTATGCCGCCAATATGGCGGAACTGAAAAAGCACGTGGAGCGCTTTGAACTTTGGATCCATAGCAAAAAAGAGGTCAATCCCTCCTGGCGCTTCCTTTTGGTTCACGCCGGAATGGTGAAGGCCCACGCCGATATGCTAGCCGCCTATCTGGGTCCGGATTCCACCTTGGAAAAAAGAGAAGCGGCTAAGGAAAAACTCCTGAACTATTTCTATTCCCTGGAGCCGGAATACATTGACGTTTTCGATACGGATCTTTATCATCGCATCTTCCGCCGTAATTTGGATAAATTCAATGTTGATGTAACCCAATAAAAATTCGAGGCACCCAAGCGGTGCCTTGAATTTTTATTATCTAATATGTGAAACCTTAAATTCTTTATATAGTTTCAATAAACGAATAGTATAAAGACCCATCGAAAGCAGAATAAACGCGGCCTCGATGCAAAGCGCCAGGGTTTTAATTTCCTCCGGCAGGGCGGGGAAGAGTAACAGGATCATGGCACAGCAGAAGAATAAAACCGTGGTCAACTTACCAATCCAGAAGGAGCCCTCCACTGTGTCCGTCTTGTGAATAAACACCATCCCGATAATGCCCATATAAATCTCCTTGGCCACCAGCAATACCAGTAAATAGCGCATGGCGATAAACCGCCAGGCCAGGCAAAGGGCAACGGCGATCTGGGTCAGTTTATCGGCAATGGGATCAATGATCTTGCCCCAGTCCGTCACAAGATGGTAATGGCGAGCGATCCATCCGTCAATCACGTCCGTGGCTCCGGAAAGGGCGACCATTGCCGCCGCAACGTAATAGTTTTTTGCTACGCAATAGGTGTGGATGATCAAAGGGATGATCCCTAACCTGATATAACTTAACAAGTTGGGAACGGTCCAGTATTGTCCGTGAAAGCGGGTGTGCTTTTCCATCATCTGAAAGGCCTCCTTCCAATGGTGTAATAATATTATTATAGCCCATTGACTAAAACAAAATCATTAAAAAACTTTTACTTAAGTGTAAACTTTGAACTTATCCCGCAAACTGGCTGTTATAAAGGGTGGCATAAAAGCCGTTTTGTGCCAATAATTCTTCGTGGTTGCCTTGCTCAATAATGTTGCCGTCCTTCATCACCAGGATCACATCCGCATCCCGGATGGTGGAAAGGCGATGGGCCACGATAAAGCTGGTGCGTCCCTTCATCAACTTGGCAAAGGCATCCTGAATCTTTAATTCGGTGCGGGTATCAATGGAAGAGGTGGCTTCGTCTAAAATCAGCATCGGGGGCAGGCATAGCATAATCCGGGCGATGCAAAGCAACTGTCGCTGCCCCTGGGAAAGGCTACCCGCTTCGTCGGAAAGGGGCGTGTCGTAGCCCTGGGGCAGGCGCTTGATAAAGCTATGGGCATGGCTGGCCTTGGCTGCCGCAATAATTTCTTCCTCGGTGGCTTCGGGCTTGCCAATGGCAATATTTTCCCGCACAGTTCCATTGCGGATCCAGGTATCCTGCAACACCATTCCAAAGTTCCGGCGCAGATCCTTGCGGGACAGCTCCCGGATATCGATGCTTTCCAGTTTTACCGCACCGCCGTTCACATCATAGAAACGCATCAGAAGATTGATGAGGGTGGTTTTTCCGCAACCGGTGGGGCCCACAATGGCAATCCGTTGTCCGGGCTTTACCACCAGGTTCAGGTTTTCAATGAGTTTTTGATCCGGCTTATAGGAGAAGGAAACTTGCTCCAGCGCAATGTCACCGTCTACCTCACCCAAGGTTTTGGGCTCTTTTGTTTCGGGAACGGTGGGGGCCTCGTTGGTCAATGCAAAAATCCGTCCGGCACAGGCCAAAGCGTTCTGCAGTTCGGTGATTACACCGGAAATTTCGTTGAAGGGTTTGGTATATTGGTTGGCATAACTCAAAAAACTGGAAAGCCCACCAACGGTCAGCCCGCCTCCCGCCAGCACCACCAATGCGCCGGTCAAAGCCACTGCCGCATAAATCATACTGTTGATGAACCGGGTACAGGGATTGGTGAGGGAAGAAAAGAAGGTCGCCTGCAGAGAAGCCTTCTGCAAACGCCGATTCACTGCGTGGAACCGTTCTTTGTTCGCCTCTTCCCGATTAAAGGCTTTATCCACTTTTTGGTTGGTGATCATTTCGTCAATAAAGCCGGTCTGCTCTCCTCGAATCTCCGATTGCTCCTTGAACATTCGATGGGTGCGACTGGCAATAAATCGGGCCATTAACAGGGAAAGGGGCGTCAAAACCACCACCAAAAGGGCAATGCCCCAATGACGGCTCAGCATAAAGAGCAGGGTCACTAAAATGGTTACCACCCCGGTGAACAACTGGGAAAAACCCAGTAACAAGCCGTCTGCAAACTGATCCACATCGGCAATTACCCGGCTCACAATATCTCCGGAGGAGTGTCGGTCCAAATAGGAAAGGGGGAGCTTTTGCAATTTGCGAATGGCTTCGGTTCGCACATCGGCAATCACCTGATAGGTTACCTTGTTGTTAATGGCATTCATAATCCATTGTAACAGGGCGGTGGCCCCGGTCAGAATCAGAATGGTCAGAAACACTTCCATTATTTTTTCAAAATCCACCCGGCCTTTATCGATAATAAAATCGATGGCATCCCCCACCAAAAGAGGGATATAAAGGCTCATCACCACCGTGGCGGCGGCCAGCAGAATGGAAAGAAGGATCCAAAAGGTATATTTTTTCAGTCGCTTCAAAACGCCCTTCAGGGCAGAGGAATTGGTTTTATTCATTGCCTTTGCCCTCCTTTTTGAATTGGGAATCATAGATCTCCCGATATACGGGGCAATTTTCTAAAAGCTCGGTATGGGTACCAAGACCAACGGCTGCGCCGTCCTCCAGAACCAGGATTTTATCTGCGTGGGCAATAGAGGAGGTCCGCTGGGAAACAATCACAATGGCGGGATCGTTCTTTAATTCCTTCAAGGCCTTGCGCAAAGCTGCATCGGTGGCAAAATCCAGAGCCGATGCGCTGTCGTCTAAAATCAGAAGCTCCGGCTCCTTGGCCAAAGCCCGGGCAATGGTCAGCCGTTGCCGCTGGCCACCGGAAAAGTTCCGGCCGCCCTGCTCCACCGCCGCATCCAAACCTTCCGGCTTGGCCTTTAAAATATCCGCTGCCTGAGCGATGGTCATAGCATTCAGTAAGACTTCGTCTGTGGCATTCGGGTTGCCCCAGCAAAGATTTTCCCGCAAAGTTCCTTTGAAAAGGACCGACTTTTGGGGAACGATGCCGATTTTTTGGGCCAGCTGTGCGGGCTCCATTTCCCGCACATCCTTACCCTTGAATAAAATGGCCCCCTCGTTGGCATCGTAAAATCGGGGGATCAGGTTCACAAGTGTGGTCTTGCCGGATCCGGTCCCGCCGATTACGCCTAAGGTTTCGCCGGCCTTCAGCGTAAAGGAAATTTGATCCAGGGAATTCTCTCCGGCGCCGGGATAGCAGAAGGAAACCTTCTTGAATTCTATCAGGTTTTCGGTCTCTCCGGTGGGCAGGCTTTCTGCGGGATAAACGGTCTCGCCGCTTTCGGTATCCAAAACGGACTGGATCCGGTTGCCACAGGCAACCCCCTTGGTGATGCTGATGATCAGACTGGCCAGCTTCACCAACTCCACCAGGATCATGCTCATGTAATTGTAAAGGGCAACAACGTCACCTTGGGTCAGGTGTCCGCTGTTTACCTGCAGCGCCCCCACATAAATCAAAACAATCACGCCAACATTAATGATCAGATAGGTCAGGGGATTCATTAAAGCAGAAATGCGGCCCACAAATTTTTGAACTTCGGTCAAAAACCGATTCCGTTCGTCAAATTCCGCAACCTCATCTTCTTCCTTGCAAAAGGCCCGGATCACCCGCACGCCGGAAAGATTTTCCCGGGTTTTCCCCAAAACACGGTCCAATGCTCCCTGCACCTTTTTGTAAAGGGGAATGCAGGCCAACATAATACCAAAAACAATAACGGATAAAACCGGAATGGTTACCGCAAACACCAAGCCACCCTTCACGTCAACGGTAAAGGCCATTACCATCGCCCCAAACACCACAAAGGGGGAACGGAGCAACAGCCGCAAGGCCAGATTCATCGCCGATTGCACCTGATTCATATCGCTGGTCATCCGGGTGATCAGGGTAGAGGACCCGGCTTGATCCAATTGGGCATAGGTGAAATTTTGGATCTTTTCAAAAAGAGCCTCCCGGATGTGGGTTACAAACCCAACTGCCGCCTTGGCGGCAAAAAACTGGGCGGTAACGGAAAAAATCAATCCGATCAATCCCAAAGCCGCCATCAGCAGGCTCATATTAACAACGACATTTTTCGCCTGATTGCGAATGCCCTCATCGATAATCATCGCCACTAAAAGAGGAATGAAAAGTTCCAAAGTGGCCTCTAATAATTTAAAAAGAGGCCCCAAAACGCTTTCCACCCGATATTTCTTTAAGTATTTCAGTAATTTAAACATAATAACTCCTAAAACTTTACTTAATATATAATTTTACCAAAATATACATTAAAAGTAAAGAAAAATCCCGGCCAAAGCCGGGATTTTAACGTCACTTCAGTTTTTCAGCCAATTCCAGGGCGGCATCCACCATCATCTGCCCTGCCTCCGGCACCAGAAAACTACCGTGGCAAAGCTGAACCGGATAAGTGGAGGTGTTGAATAATTCGGGCAGGGGAATGTATCCTGCCTCGGCGTTGGCCAGTTCGGTAATCAGCCATTTTCCGCTGGGGCAACCTGCTTTGATCAGGTCCCCGTAGTGATGATAAACTTCCCCGGGAATCGCCGTAAGGTAAACCTGGCCGATGCGGATCACCTGAATGGGGATCGTCTGATATTCGGGGCGGTCGGGATGTAATTCGTGGAAACTCAGAAAAACAGTTTCACGTTTTTTCCCTAACATATGGTAAGGGTTTTGGCGGTTTTCGGGATCGTCCAAAACCCATTTGGCATGGGCAATTTCTTCTTCCGTGCCCCAACGGCGTTTGATTTGAATTGTTTTTGCCGCAGCCTTCACCGCTCCATTCACCGGCTCTGCGACAGTCGCCAGGCGCATAAGTTCTTTGGCGATCAGATCGGCCATTTCTTTGTAATTGGAACGGGTCCTGTGGATCGCATCCACGTGGTTGATATCCCCGCAACAACCCGCCAGATAGATGCAAACAAAATCCTTGCCATACTGTTCTTTCAGTTGATTGGAAACCAGCCCGGGATAATCGCCGCTGTATTCCATCCCGTCTGCGCAATCCAAGTGGCAGGCATAGGTATAGATCCCGCCGATAGGCGCACCTTCGCTGTTTTTGATCAGCAGGAAGGGCAGGTCGGTGTCGGGGGTGTCGGTGGGCGCCACAATTTCTTCGGGGAAGCGGGTATTGGTGGATACGTCCCCGTTCTTCATTCGGTAATCCCGGTTATAGGAGATTCCTTCCACCTTACCGATGGCATAATGAGCAGAACAGTTTTCCTGCAACCGCTGATCGGCCAGGGTAATACAGTCTGCAATCAGGGGCACCAGGGCATCCATAACGGCCTGATCTCGGGTAGAAGTGTAATCTCCGGTGGGGATTCCCCGATGGGTGTGGGTCACGGCCACGGTGATGTTTTCAACGGGGATGCCCGTGAATGCAGAAGCCCGTTCCGCAATGGGAACGCAAAATTCCTCGGTCAGCAACACCGTATCCACAATCACGATAGCCGCCTTATCGGCGGGAGCGTCGCTGTTGGCAAATACTGCCGCCTTGGCATAAAGCCGATCCTTTACGCCGGTGCTGAACCGATGGGAGTAATATCCGGGCATATCCGTCCCCAGGGGCGGGGTAATCTCACGTTCATAAAATCCGCATTTCATTTATCGATCCTCCAGTTCAAAAGCCATTTCCAGCATATTTTTGACAATGGTATCACCGGCTGCACCGTCCACGTGGGAACCGTTGCAAAGCTGGGCGGGGTAAGCCCCCGTTCCCAATACTTCGGGAATGGGCACGTATCCGATCTCTGCGTTGGAAAGTTCGGCAATCAGGCCCTTTTGACCGGGGCAGCCACGCTTCATCAGATCGCCGTAGCGATGATATAACTCACCGGGGCTGGCGAACACAAAGGCCTCGCCCAACTTGAATACGTGCACGGGGAAGCGTTCTTCGTCGGGCAGATCCTTGGTTTCGTTGTGGTATTTCAATAAAAGGGAAGCCAAAACGGGCATGGATTTGTTGGGATCCTTGCGGTTTTCCATATCCTCCAGCCGCCATTTGGCGTAATCCAGTTCCTCTTGGGTGGCTCTCCGCCGTTTAACGGCAATGATCCGTCTTTGAACGGCTACGTCGTCCTTCATAGGCTCCGCGTCTTCCAAAACGCGAATGGCCTCGGCGCCCAGCCGCTGTCCCATATCAATATAGTTGGAGCGTTCAAAGGTCATAAAGTTGATATGATTAATATCTCCGCTGGCACCGGCCAGATAGATGGAAACAAAATCTTCCCCGTAAGCCGCTTTCAACTGGCGGGAAAGTTCCGAAGAATAGTCCCCGGTATGCTCCTTGCCGCCCACACAGTCCAGATGGCAGGCATAGCTGAGTAAAGCACCCATGGGTTTGCCTTCCTCATCCTTGGCAAGGATGATGGGTAACTCGGGATCACTTTTACTCATGGGCTCCAGGATATCTTCTTGATATTTGGTGCTGGGGTTTGTGCGGATGATGCCGTCCTTCAAGCGCATATCCCGCACAAAGGCAATGCCGTCTACCTCGCCCTTGGCATAGAAAAGATGGCAGGGCTCCAGCCGCTGAAAGGCCAGGGTGATGCAGTCTGCCGCCAATTTCACAAACAGTTCCATATACAGGGGGTCCCGAACCGAGATGTCGTCGCCGCTGGGAATGCCGTAATGGGAATGGGTGGCAGAAACGGCGATGTTTTCTCTGGGAATGCCCGTGTATTGGGAAGCACGGGCAACGATGGCATCGCAAAAGCCCCGGTTCAGTTCCACGGTGTCGATCACCACCATGGCTGCCGCATCCTCGGGGGTCTCCCCGTTGGTGAATACTGCTGCCTTGGCATAGATACGATCTTTTACCCCGATGCTGGGGCGGTTGCAATAATATCCGGGAATATCACTGCCTAAAGGCGGTGTAATTTCCTTTTCATAAAAAGCACATTTCATCTATTGAAAACCTCCTGCTTTTACTTACCCTTATCATAACATTTCTATATATGAAAATCAATATAGAAACAGGATTTATCATAATATTTCGTCTTGCAAGTTATTGTATTCCGTGGTATAATTTTAGCAATCAAAGGAAAGGAGATTGCGAAAAATGACCCTGATCATTGCCGAAAAACCCAGCCTGGCTCGGAATATCGTGGCGGGTATCGGCCAATGCGCCCGGCGCAACGGCTATTTTGAAGGCAATGGCTATCTGGTTACCTGGGCTTTCGGTCATCTCTTTTCCCTTTGTGATATCGAGGATTATACCGGCCCCACCGAAACCGGCCGCTGGTCTATGGAAAACTTGCCCTGCTTCCCGGAGGAATTCAAATTCCAATTGCGGATGGGCGACGATAAAAAGCCCGATGAAGGGGTTATTCGCCAATTCGGTATCATCAAAGAACTTTGTAACCGCCCGGATGTGGATTGTATCGTCAACGCGGGGGACGCGGACCGGGAAGGGGAGATTATCATTCGCCTTTGCGTGAACCACGCATTGGAAAGCGAAAAAAACTTTCGTCGCCTCTGGCTCCCGGATCAAACCCCCGAAACGGTGGCAGAAGCTTTGGCGGATATGAAGGACGAATCGGAATATCAGTCTCTGGCGGATGAAGGCTTCGCCCGCACCTATATGGATTGGCTCTACGGCGTGAACCTGACTCGCTATGCCACCCTGAAAACCGGGGTTCTTCTGCGGGTGGGCCGGGTGATCGTGCCCATCGTTAAGGCTATCTACGATCGGGATAAACAGATCGAGCATTTTACCCCGGAGATTTATTACGCACTGATCAGTAAGGAAGAAACCAACGGCACCGAGGTGGAACTCACCTCCAAAGAAAAATTCAACAAGGATCAAAAGGCCAAGGCAGAAGAATATGCCGCCCGCCTGAACGGTTGCGAAGCGGTGGTAACGGAAAAGAAAAAGCGCAAAACCACACTCCAGCCCGGTAAGTTGTTTTCTCTTTCCAAATTGCAGAACCTGTTGGGTAAAAAATATAAAATGCCCATGGAAGAAAGCCTCAAACTGGTGCAGGAACTTTACGAGGCCGGATTTATCACCTATCCCAGAACCAACTCCGAATACCTGGCTACCCAGGAAAAGGGCAAGATCAAAAATATCATCCAAAAGATCGGGGAGCTGGGCTATCAAGTGGCTTTTCGGGATAGTAAGACCATTTTCGACGATAGCAAGATCGAATCCCACTCCGCTCTGACTCCCACCCATAAGATCCCCGGCAAAACCCAACTGAACGAACGGCAGATGCTGGTGTATCAAACCATCTTCCGTCGGTTTGCGGCGGTGTTCTGCGCCGAGGATTGCCTGGCCGAGAAAACCGAAATGGTGATCAAGGTGGGGGAACTGGAGGAGTTCCGTTTAAAAGGAACGGTGATCCTGCAGCCCGGCTGGATGCAGTATGACGACGGCGGCCAAAAGAATAAACTTCTTCCGCCTCTGGAGGTGGGGGATCGGGTCAATATCTGTTTCCAACCCAAGGAAAAGGAAACCTCCCCGCCCCGGCATTATACCATCGAAACTCTGAATAACTACTTAAAGAACCCCTTCCGGGAAGAAAAAAATGCCGCCGAAGAGGGCGACGACCGGGAGGAATACCGGGCAATGTTTGAAGGCTTGGAGCTGGGTACCGAAGCCACCCGTACGGGAATCATCGGCAACGCCATCAAAAGCGAATATATCGCCCTGAAAAAGGATACCTATTATCTCTTGCCCGGCGGGGAATACCTCATCGAGCAGCTGAGCCAAATGGGAATCGAAATGGACAAATATAAAACCAGCGCCCTGGGCCAAGCGTTAAAAAAGGTGTATCGGGGCGAACTTCAGGTGGCCGACAGCGTGGCCATCGCCCGTAAGGAGATCGAGGCGGTTTTTGCCCCCCGGCAGGAAACCCGCCAGACCGATACCGAAACCGGACTCTACGGCGACCACGTGGGCGCCTGCCCCCTCTGTGGACAAGAGGTGGTCAAGGGTCGTTACGGCTATGGTTGTCGGGGCTATAAGGATGGCTGCAAATTCCGCATCAGTGGGATGATCTGCGGCCGGGTGATTCCCATTTCTGCCGCCAAAAATCTTTTGGCCGTGGGTCGAAGCCAGGTGCTGGAAGGTTTTATCTCCAAAAACGGCAAACCCTTTGATGCCTATCTTAAAATGAAGGAAGGAAAGGCGGTCTTCGCTTTTAAAAAGTAATGACGGGATTGGTATATCACCAATCCGATGCTAGTTATCGCTACGATATAAGGAGGAATAAAAATGAAAGCCATTAAAAACGTCAGAATCATCAAGGGTGGGAAGATCCTGCCCGAAACCGTCTTGCTTTACGACGATACGATCCTGGGCTACGCCACAGAGGTTCCCGCAGGGGCGGAAGTAACCGATGGGGAAGGGGCCTACCTTTCTGCAGGGTTTATCGATCAGCATATCCACGGTTATATCGGTGAGGATGCTATGACCCATACCCCCGATCATATCGCCGCCGGCCTGCCCGCCAATGGCGTAACTGCCTATCTGCCTACTACGATGACCCAATCCAAAGAGGCCATCGATCAGGCAATGAATTGGGTGCGGGGCGCAATGAAAAATACAGAAGGCGCAAGAGTATTGGGGTGCCATATGGAGGGCCCGTTTATCAATGCATCCAAAAAGGGCGCCCAGCCCGGGGAATATATCATTCCCCCCGCTATCGAAATGGTAGAAGCTTATAAAGATGTCATCAAGGTGGTAACCTATGCCCCCGAACAGGACGAAAATAACGAATTTGTCAAGGCCATTCGGGCAATGGGCATCGTACCTTCCGTGGGTCATACTTCGGCAAATTTCGAAACCGCCAAATCCGCCTATGAAAACGGCGCTTTAAGCACCACCCATTTCTTTAATGCAATGCCGCCTTTGCACCATCGGGATCCCGGTGTCATCGGCGCCGCCCTGGCAGGGGATGCTTATATCGAACTGATTGCCGATACCATCCACGTGAATCCCAATCTGTTCTCCATCCTGGCTAAATTGAAGATGGACCGTCTCTGCCTGATCACCGACTGTATGGAAGCCGGCGGCCTGCCCAATGGGGAATATGCTCTGGGCGGCCAGCCTGTATTTGTGAAGGATGGCTTCTGTACTCTGGAGGATGGTACTCTGGCCGGCTCCGTTCTTAAATTGAATGTGGCGATTCGCAATATGACAAAATTCGGCGGCGTTACCTTGGCCCAAGCCGTTTCCTTCGCCACCGAAAACCCCGCCCGCCTTTTGGGTGTGGACGATCGGATGGGCACCTTGAACGTGGGCACCCTGGCCGATTTTGTGCTGATGGATGAGGATTGCAACGTAAAATCCACCTTCATCGGCGGCAAACTTGTATATAAATCCTAAAAATAAGACCGTTCCTTCGGGAACGGTCTGTTTTTATTGCTAAAAATCGATAATTCCCGGAAAAAAGTCTTGAAAGTTCAGGCGGGATTTATTATAATGATACTATCTGTGGATTTCAAAAAAGAAATTTTGGAAGGAGAAATACATCATGAACTATTCACATGAAGTAGAAAGAATGTGCGTAGTTGCCAAGGGCCCCCATCATGGTCCCGCTCCCATCCCCGAAGAAGGCAAATGGGTAAAGGCAACTCAGATCAGTGATATCAGCGGTTTGTCCCACGGTATCGGCTGGTGCGCTCCCCAGCAGGGCTGCTGCAAGCTGACCTTGAACGTTAAGGAAGGTATCATCGAAGAAGCTTTGGTTGAAACCCTGGGCTGCTTCGGTATGTCCCACTCCGCCGTTATGGCTGCCGAGATTCTGCAGGGCAAAATCTTGCTGGAAGCTCTGAATACCGACTTGGTTTGCGATGCGATCAACGTTGCGATGCGCGAAATCTTCAAGCAGCTCGTTTATGGCCGCACCCAAACTGCTTTCTCCGAAGATGGTTTGCCCATCGGCGCTTCTTTGGAAGATCTCGGTAA
>JAZOXD010000252.1:0-3409 GCA_045659565.1 Eubacteriales bacterium
GTCATAAACCGCATATCGCGGTTGGTAATGATACCCACCAGACGATCATCTTTACAGATGGGTACACCGGAGATTTTATATTTGCCCATAAGCTGATCAGCTTCATAGACAAAATTATCGGGAGAAAGGTAGAAGGGCTCATTAATAACGCCGTTTTCACTGCGTTTTACACGCTGAACCTCTTCAGCCTGCTGTTCGATGGTCATATTCTTATGAATAACACCGATACCGCCTTCCCGGGCCATGGCAATGGCCATCTTACTTTCGGTAACGGTATCCATTGCGGCACTCATCAAAGGGATATTCAATTTGATCTTATTGGTCAGCCGGGTGGAAAGATCCACAGTGTTGGGCAGGACATCACTTTTGGCGGGGATCAACAGAACATCGTCAAAGGTAAGGGCTTCTTTTAAAACTTTACTTCCGTAGTTCATTCGACTTTCTCCTTTTTTAACGTTATTAATGAAATATTTTACATCTTTTTTTAACAGATTTCAAGCCTTTTTTAATAAAAAAGGTTATATGTAATTATTATATAAAAATTTTTCAAAAAAAGCAACTGTTCCAATAGATATTGGCGGAATGACCAAAAATTTTTGGACCGATTGACAAACCTTACCATTTTAATATATAATTTAAAGATGTAATAATACCCAGGAGGACTTTATGGCAAGAAAAAACACCTACAATGACGATAGTATCCGCCAATTAAAGGGCCCCGATCAGGTCCGGCTGCGGCCGGGCGTTATTTTTGGCTCCGACGGTTTGGACGGCTGCGAACACGCCATTTTCGAGATCCTTTCCAACTCCATTGATGAGGCACGGGAAGGATTTGGCAATAAGATCATCATCACCCGTTTCCGGGATGGCTCCATTGAAGTGGAGGATTTCGGCCGTGGGGTTCCCGTTGGCTTTAATCAGCGGGAAAATCAATTTAACTGGGAATTGGTTTACTGTACCCTTTATGCGGGCGGTAAATACGACACCAACCAGGGGCAGAATTATGAATATTCCCTGGGTCTGAACGGCCTGGGCGCCTGCGCCACCCAATTTGCTTCGGAATATATGGATGTCACCGTTTATCGGGACGGACAAAAGCATTCCCTGCATTTTGAAAAGGGCTTTAACATTGGCGGTCTGCAATCGGAGGAATTCACCGGCAAGCGTACCGGTACCATCACCCATTGGAAGCCGGACCGGGATGTTTTTGCCGACATTGCCGTGGACCGTTCCTATTTTGAAAATATCCTGCAAAAGCAAGCGGTGGTCAATGCCGGGCTGACCTTTATCTTTAAGGACGAGAAGGAAACCGGTGGCTTTGATACCCGCG
The DNA here is from genome assembly GCA_045659565.1 of Eubacteriales bacterium. Lineage (GTDB taxonomy): Bacteria > Bacillota > Clostridia > Oscillospirales > QAKW01 > QAKW01. Next base: position 1,331 of record JAZOXD010000252.1, read on the forward strand.
AATATTGCTACCAGGAAGGCATTATCGATTATGTGAAGGAAATGCTGGGGGAAGATTCCTTAAGCCAACCGGTTTTCTGGCAGGATGAACGCAGTGGCCGGGACCGGGAGGACCGCCCGGAATATAAGGTAAAACTTTCCTGCTGTGTAGCCTTTTCTAATCGGGTGAATCTGATTGAATATTACCACAACTCCAGTTTTCTGGAGCACGGCGGCGCACCGGACAAAGCGGCCAAGGTGGCTTTTGTGGCCGAGGCGGATGCTTACCTGAAAAACAACGGCAAATACAACAAAGGAGAAAGCAAGATTACCTTTGCGGACGTGGCCGACTGTCTGGTATTTGTTTCCAACTGCTTCTCCACCATCACCTCTTACGAAAACCAGACCAAAAAGAGCATTACCAACAAGTTTATTCAGGAATGTACCACTGATTTTCTGCGGCAAAATCTACGAATCTATTTTATCGAAAATCCCAACGAGGCTCAAAAGATCACCAACCAGATCTTAGTAAACAAGCGGGCCCGTGAAAAGAGCGAAAAGGAACGGATCAACATCAAAAAGACCCTTTCCGGTTCCATTGATATGACCAACCGCATTGCGAAATTTGTAGATTGCCAGACCAAGGACATCAGCAAGCGGGAAATCTATATCGTGGAGGGTGACTCTGCGCTGGGTTCCTGTAAGCAAGGGCGGGACAGCTTTTTCCAGGCGATTATGCCGGTACGAGGCAAGATTCTGAACTGTCTGAAGGCCGATTACAGCAAGATCTTTAAAAGTGAGATTATCACCGATCTTTTGAAGGTTTTAGGCTGTGGCGTGGAGATCAGCGGCAAAACCGCCAAGGGTCTGCAGTCCTTTAATTTAGAGGCCTTGCGCTGGAACAAGGTGATCATCTGTACCGATGCGGATGTGGACGGATTCCAGATCCGGACCCTGATCCTGACAATGCTTTACCGGCTGACCCCCACCCTGATTGAAAAGGGGTATGTTTATATTGCGGAATCTCCGCTTTTTGAGATCACCGATCGCAGCAAGAGCAAAACTTATTTTGCTTATACCGAAAAGGAAAAGGAAGAGATCCTTTCTAACCTGGAGGGCCGCAAGGTAGACATTATGCGGAGCAAGGGTCTTGGTGAAAACGAACCGGATATGATGTGGGAAACTACTATGAATCCGGAGACCCGCCGCTTGGTGAAGGTAACACCCTCTGAAGCGGAGCAGACCGCTTTGATCTTTGACATTCTGTTGGGCGATAACCTGGCCGGCAGAAAGGATTATATTGCAGCCAACGGCCATCTCTATTTAGACGATTTAGATCTATCCTAAGGAGCGTATATGAAAAAGAAAAAGAAGGCAATACAAAAAGAATATATCGAAAAGGATCCGATTCTGCGGAGCGTGGTTAAAACCTTAGAGACCAACTATATGCCTTACGCCATGAGCGTGATCCTTTCCCGGGCGATTCCCGAAATCGACGGGTTAAAGCCTTCCCACCGGAAGCTGCTTTACACCATGTATAAAAAAGGGCTGATCAACGGCAAGCTCACCAAGAGCGCCAATATCGTGGGTGAAACCATGAAATTAAACCCCCACGGAGATGCGGCTATTTATGAAACCATGGTGCGTCTTTCCCGTGGCTATGAGGCCCTGCCCCTGCCCTTTGTGGAATCCAAGGGTAACTTCGGTAAGGTTTATTCCCGGGATATGGCCTTTGCGGCCGCCCGTTACACCGAGGCCAAGCTGGCCCCCATCTGCCGGGAACTTTTTGACGATATTGATAAGGATACGGTGGATTTTATTCCCAACTATGATAATTCCACCACCGAGCCCACCCTTTTGCCCGTTTCCTTCCCTACCATTCTGACCACCCCCAACCAGGGCATTGCCGTTGGTATGGCTTCCAACATCTGCCCCTTTAACCTGCACGAGGTTTGCGATACGGTGATTGCCTTGATGGAAAATCCCGATCATCCTCTGGAACTGACCCTGCCCGGGCCGGATTTTTCCACCGGCGGACAATTGCTGGTCAATCAATCCCAGATAAGTCGGAGGCCAAGCGGTCTTAGGAAGACAATTGATA
>JAZOXD010000253.1:0-4716 GCA_045659565.1 Eubacteriales bacterium
GTAGTAGACTCCAGAGGCGTTCCGTACAGGGAGAAGTCAATGTTGTGCATGGCCTTCCAACCCTTGCAGGCATCGTTCAGGTGTTGCATTACCTGCAAAGCAAAGGGGGTGGCGCTGGGGTCGGTATGGCTTTTGCCTGTCATATATTTCACACATTCATACAGACCTGCGTAACCCAGGGAGATGGTGGAATAACCGCCAAAGAGCAGTTTATCAATAGGTTCGCCCTTTTCCAGGCGGGCCAGGGCGCCGTATTGCCACAAAATGGGGGCGGCATCGGAAAGGGTACCCTTCAGCCGATTATGACGGCACAACAGAGCCTGGTAACACAGTTCCAGCCGTTCATCGAAGATCTTCCAGAACTTATCCAGGTTCCCGCCGGAACTCAGGGCAATGTCCACCAGGTTGATGGTAACCACACCCTGGTTAAAACGGCCGTAATACTTGGGTTTGCCGTTTTCATCCACATAGGGAGTGAGGAAGGAGCGACAACCCATGCAGGTGTAGCAATGGCCTTCGCCGTTTTTGTCCACCTTCAGTTCCAGCATCTTCTTTTCAGAGATATAATCGGGAACCATCCGGCGGGCAGTACATTTAGCAGCCAGCTTGGTAAGATAGTAATAGGGAGAATCTTCGTGGATATTCTGTTCCTCCAGCACATAAATCAATTTGGGGAAAGCGGGAGTCACATAAACGCCGGCCTCGTTCTTCACACCCTGATAACGCTGGAGCAGCGTTTCTTCGATAATGATAGCCAGATCCTTCTTTTCCTGTTCGTTCTGGGCTTCACCCAAATACATAAACACGGTTACGAAGGGGGCCTGACCGTTGGTGGTCAACAGGGTTACCACCTGATATTGGATGGTCTGTACACCACGACGGATCTCATCCCGCAGACGAGTTTCCACGATCTTATCGAATTGATCCTTACTCAGTTCGATGCCCTGCATCTCTTCCCGCAGGGTGGCGGTGATTTTTTCACGGCTGACCTGCACAAAGGGTGCCAGATGGGTCAAAGAGATACTTTGGCCGCCATATTGGTTGCTGGCCACCTGGGCGATGATCTGGGTAGCGATATTACAAGCGGTAGAGAAGCTGTGGGGACGCTCGATCATGGTTCCGGAAATAACGGTACCATTCTGAAGCATATCCTCCAGATTCACCAGATCGCAGTTATGCATATGCTGGGCATAATAATCGGTATCGTGAAAATGGATGATCCCCTGCTCGTGGGCCTCCACGATCTCGGGGGGCAGCAGCAGACGGTTGGTGATATCCCGGCTGACTTCGCCGGCCATATAGTCACGCTGAACGCTGTTGACGGTGGGATTTTTGTTAGCGTTTTCCTGCTTGGCCTCCTCGTTGCAGCATTCGATCAGGCTCAAAATCTTTTCGTCGGTGGTATTGGAGTGACGAACCAGATTCCGGGTATAACGATATGTAATATACTTTTTGGCCACCTCATAGGCTCCGTGGGCCATAATCTGCTTTTCCACCAAGTCCTGAATTTCTTCCACGCCGGGAGCACGGTTCATCCGGATACAGTTCAGTTCCACCGCTTCTGCGATGCGCTTAATCTGCATCGGTGTCATTCTGGCGTCTTCTTCCACAGCCTCGTTGGCTTTGGTAATGGCGCTGATGATCTTGGTAATATCAAAAACCACTTCAGAGCCGTTGCGCTTGATCACTTTCATTGCTCTTTCTCCTTATCCCAGCCTTTTTCATGCGATAAAAGGCGATTTTTCTTCATTTTTATTTTGCTTAATCATTATACCATATATAGGGGAAAAAGCAAGAGCAAAAAACAATATTTTGTGGATATAAAAATATCGATATGCCGTAAACCCGCTATTTATCTACAAAAATTGCCCCTCCGGTGAAGAAAAAATTTTTTCACCGGAGGGGCGCTGTTCTATATTTAGTTATGCATTTAGTTTAGGCGCATTTTCCAAGAGGTATGCCTCTGCCTCCGGGGACCAGCGACCGCCGTTTTCGGCCACCAACTCGGCCAATTTGGCATAAAGAGGCTCGGATTTGCCCAATTCGGCCAGATCCGCCAAAGCGATGCAGGGAATGTCCAGTTCGTTATAAACCACCTTCTTTGCGCCGTTGGGAACCTTCATCCCGAACATCGCCTCGGGAACGGCGTTCATGCCCATAATATGGGAAATCATGCCGGAAGGATCCAGCACGCCGTCTTCCATCAATTTGATGGTATCCACCGTATCCTCGGGGATACTGCCGGCGGTACCCAACAGATGGATGCCGTCATAGTGTACCCGATACAGGTTCAGGCTTCCCTGCATATCCTTTACAGCAGGGCCGGCAAAGAAGTTCAGGCAACCGTCTTCCCGCAGGATGGCCTCGCCCTGGGTCAGCAGTTCGGGAACGGGAACCATCACGAATACATCGTCAAAGCCTTCGCCGTCGATTACAGCTTTGATCTCATTCACGGGATCCTTCATTTCGGAAGTGTTCACAAAATAGAGGTCACAGCCCTTTTTCTTGGCTTCATCCGGGGAACAAACCTTCTTCGCATAATCCAGCCGTTCCTGGTTCAGGTCGGTCACAACCACCTTTTTGCACTTGCCGTAGGAAACAGCCAGTTCCGCTGCTGCCAAGCCCATGGGGCCGGCGCCGCCCAGAATGGCAAAATTACCACCCTCTTTACAACCGTCGGTACGGGTATAGGTTTCATAATCGGTATGATAAAGGCCCTTAAAAGCACGCAGAACGCAGCCAATGGCCTCCACCAGGGAGCCCTTATAGAAGGCATCGCCGCCATAGGGAACCAGGCAACCTCGCTCCAGCACCACCTCGGGCACCACCGCATAGGTGGCATTACCGCCGATATACGGATAAGAATAGCCGGGGTCGTAGTTATTGGCCAGTTTCAGGGCCGGCTGAATTACCACTCGTTGGCCCACCTGCCATTTACCCGCCAGGTTCTTACCGACCTTGACCAGCTCACCGCACATTTCGTGGCCCACGATAACCGGATTTTCTTCCACATTATCGGGAACCCGCTTATGGGCGCCGCCCTGGATCACCGCTTTATAGGTAGAAGTGCACATGGTATCGGATACCACCCGCATCAAACATTCGTTTTCATTAATCTCCGGCAGATCAAAGGTATCCACCCGCAGATCGTTGCAGCCGTGAAGGCGAACCGCAGTTGTTTTCATTAGGACATAAACCCCCTTGATATTTTTTATATTTATGATAAAATCATATCAAGATGATCAAAAATAGTCAATAGTTAGCGCCAAAAATGATGAATAATCGTTTTTGGCAAACAAAATAATCAATGTTAATCAAGGTGGATCAAAATGTTAATTGAAGAACGGCAACAAAAGATCTTGGAATATGTTGAAAACAAAGGCAGCGCCACGGTAGAGGAATTGGTGAAGTTATTGTTCGCCAGTCCCCCCACCATCCGACGAGACCTGACCGCCATGGAAAAGCGGGGATTGATTCAAAAGGTATATGGCGGAGCTATGCCCCCGAAGGCCGCCAACCGAGAAATTCCCCTAACCATCCGTGAGCAAAGCCAACGCAGCGCCAAAGACCGCATTGCAGAAAAGGCCGCCGCCCATATCCGGGACGGGATGGTGATCCTGATGGACGGTTCTTCCACTGTCAATCGGATGGTGAAATATCTGGAAGGCTTCAAGGAACTGATCGTAGTGACCAGCGGCGCCAAAACCGCCGTAGATCTGGCGGAGCTGAATATCACAACCTTTTCCACCGGCGGACGGCTTTTGAACCATTCCCTGGCCTATGTGGGCCATGAAGCAGAAGATTTCGCCCGACGCATCAATGCAGACATTCTCTTTTTTTCCTGTCACGGGTTAAGCGAGGAAGGGCAACTCACCGACCTTTCCATCGAAGAGACCCATCTGCGCCAGGTAATGCTGAAGCAGGCCAAAAAGAAAATCCTGCTCTGCGACAGCAGCAAATGGGGAAAAACCTATTTCTTTAACATCTGTCACCGGGATGAGATCGACGAAATCATCTCCGAATAACCGCCCCCTTCCGGGCACCGGCGAGCGCCCGTGTCCCCCCCTAAGGGGGAACAACACAAGAGACCTTTCGCCCGCTGACGGCGCCCCGGGAATAAACACCCTCCCGGGGCGCCGATTTATTTTTGATCAAAACGCACCTTTCCCTTGCAGGTGACCATAACCGCACCATCCCGCAAAGATTAGAACAAACCAACTACCAATGATCGCCCCCATGAACGAATTCCCAATATCGCTTGTAGGGTCGGCGGTTTCCGACGACCCGCAGAAAAACTTCAGACTCCGGTTCAACGTAAACACTGCACCCTACAATGAAAATTAAAAAAACAAGGATGCCGAAGCATCCTTGTTTTTTATTGAGTTAAAATGCCTTTGATCAGGCAAGCATGCGGAGCAGGGATACAACGTCACGCATATCAACGTCACCGTCGCCATCAATGTCGGCGCCAACCAATTGCAGTTCAGAAGCAGTCTCCAGCTGAGCCAGATACCGCAGCATATTGGAAGCATCGTTGGTGGTTACGGTACCATCCAGGTCAAAGTCACCTCTGACATCGGAGGATACGGTAACAGTTGCATTCAGATCCCGAACCACATAAGGCAGATCGGTTTCTGCGTTCAAAGTAGATACCTTCACGCTCAAGGGAGTGGTACCGGTTGCACCGTTCAAAGGAGCATCGAATACCAGCTTAAA
>JAZOXD010000254.1:0-2869 GCA_045659565.1 Eubacteriales bacterium
AGCCAATCGATATTAACGAGAATTATAAAATCATCGTAGAGATTGCAAAGGCATACGACAGACAGGGCGGTCAAATCCCCTACGACCAAAAGATTGCCAGACGGAGCATTTTTTCCTCTCCCGAGGATGCCACGGCTCAAAGAACGATCTTTATGGATTGCAGTGCCTTCGTTAACTCTTGTTACCGTGAAGGCTTCGGCGCTAACGTTCTTCCCTATGAAGTCAACGTAAAATCTCCCGCCACTCAAAACTTCAACAACTACGCACGGGATAACACACAAAACGACGACGTGGTCGGCTATTGGATCCCTGCTGATTATCCCTCAGCCGCTGAAAAGAAGGTTTTAACCGATTGGATCTATGCCAACCTGCAGATCGGTGATATCCTTACCTACCGCCACGGAACAGCCACCGCTGTAAAAGGCCATACCTACATCTATATCGGAAGCAATACGTTTATGCATTGCGCAGGCGCCGGTTCTTACGTCACCAACACGTCAAACCCTGCTCTCTCTTATGATAGCAATTCCTCTGAAACCGCCGGAACCATCGGTACGATTTCGGCGGATACGATCTTCAAAAACACGTCTCACAGCAGATATCTCTTTAAATCGACCGACAGCGACACCGTATTCAGCTTCGGTATCATAAGACCCTTTGCAAGAGGTCTTACCCCCACACAGGAATCCCTGAACCGTATGAAAATTGCGGGGCTTTCTATGGAGAAAACCGCTTCCGCTTGTGAAAATTCCGCCGTATACACCGGTAGTCGCCTTACTTATACCGTCACCCTCGAAAACACGGGCGATGCCCTCTCCGGCGTTACCGTAACCGACACCCTGCCCGCAGGAACGACGTTTCTTTCGGGAGATAGCAGCGTAACGGTCTCCGGAAGATCCCTATCCTGGAAAGGGGATATTCCCGCAGGAACCACCCTTCGTGTCAATTACACGGTAGAGATCACGGAAACAGCCGCGGGGGCCTTGATCGTAAGCGACGAAACCTACGTATCGGGCGTTAAGCTTGGATGTATCAAACACACGGTTTCCTCCCTTTCCGAAGCAGAGCAGGCGGCTCTGGCCCAAACCGCCGTCAGCTGCGCCGAAAACGGAAGCACCTTTGAATCTGCCGTTGATATGGTGAAAGGGATCTATCTGACTCACAGTGTCGAACTTTTCTCTCAAAATACGGCAAAAGAAATCCTCGATCTGTTGATCGATGGAGAAAACCTGACCCATCACCGCTCTACCGCCCTTTCGGATATGCTGGCGCCGAATCTTTACGGCGGCCAATCCATTATGTACGGTTGGCTCTATTACGAAAGCGAAAATGACAGAACACGGCTCCCGAAGGAAGAACATCTGAACGTGGGCGACATCATTTTAGCGGATTGGAGCGGCGGAGATTCTGTTTACTTCTACGCAGGAAATCATACACTGATCACCGTTGAAAACGGCATTTGCAAAAAACTGACCATCGGTAGCAATATCTTCACCGCCGGTGAAAACATTCTCATTTCCCTGCTGGGCTATGATCGTTTTGCCGTAATCAGACCCGGTATGCGGAATATTGATTTGGCAAATATCGTTTCTCTATCCGTTACGCAACCGCCCCACAAACTTGCCTATAATAACGGGGAACGTTTTGATCCCGCGGGAATGGTGGTTACCGCAACCTTTAGTAATCAAACCCAAATACCTGTTTCTTCTTATAGCATCACTCCGAGCGTCCTTACTCCCGACGTTACGTTCGTCACCGTATCCCTCGGCGGAAAAACAGACACGGTCGACGTCACCGTTTCTCAAAAACAGCATACTTACAGCATCAGCGAAGCCTCTGCCTTTGACGTAGGAACCGTTCTCAACGTAAAAGGGTTGGTCGCAGGGGTTTCCCACGAAGGCTTAAACAACGATACCGAACTGCTTGTCAAAGACGTTTCCGCCGATACGGTAATTGCCGTACGCAACCTCAGCGGAAGCTACACTGACTGCTTCGGGTATCAGGTGGGTGATGAAATCGAGTTCAAAGCCACCGTTAAAAAAGATTCCTCTTCTTCCACCTGCTACAGCCTTAAAAAATATCTTGAATTTTCAAAGGAAAACGGGGCCCAGTCAAGCACCATCGTTTCCCGCAATAATGCCGTTTCCTATTCCTTGGAAGATACGGTGGAAATTAACTCCTGGGCCGATATGCAGAAATTCTTTGTCAAGAAAACCAATACGCCCTATACTTATCTTAAGATCAAGGGCGGCTTCTATATGAACAGTTACAACGGTAAGGATACCGTCACATACAGACTTCACAAAAATGCCAATGCAACATCTATTTCGGATTTTATGTGTGACGGCATCAGCATTGCCATTCGGGATGACGTTATGAAAACGAATCTTGGCACAGATTGGCAAGAGCTTCTTTCTCTTACCAAGGACACAACGGTGCCGGGCTTATGGATTGAAAAAGACGTTTACTTCATTTACACGGGTGGTAATAAAACGTATTATCAACTGGTGCTCCTGGATAAAAACTGGATTTCTTAAGACTCCCGCCGTTTTAACCGATGCCCGAGGGTAAAGCAAAAGAAAACCACCCCAATGGGGTGGTTTTCTTTTGGTGCACCTTCAGGGATTCGAACCCGGGACCCACTGATTAAGAGTCAGTTGCTCTACCAACTGAGCTAAAGGTGCATTTGCAAGTAAATAGGAAAAATGCCGGCATCGTCTTATCTTCCCGGGACGTCGCCATCCAAGTATTGTCAGCACTGATGAGCTTAACTTCCGTGTTCGGGATGGGTACGGGTGGATCCTCATCGTCATAGACACCGGCTTTTTCCTTCTTGCCTTCTCTGTTAAGAGAAGTAAGCAATCAAGAA
>JAZOXD010000255.1:0-11518 GCA_045659565.1 Eubacteriales bacterium
ACACCTGATCATTCAACATAGAAATAAATTGAATCTCATATTTTTCCAAAGAATCATTTTTTGTCAGCATAATATGAATATAGTCGTAATGATACTCCGGATCATTGCTAAAAGCCTTTGCCCCTGCGGATATTGCCTTTCCGCTGTCAATTGACAAAGAAGATACATCAATCGGTTCACAATTCTTAACCGTCTCAAAAGGTACAATGTCATCCTTTGCATATTGGGCACTTTCAAACCGCTCAATATGACCGGTTTTAGAATCCACTTCAGCTACATAAATATCAGAATAGGCAACATTCTGTGGTTGTACCTTTGTGTAGTAAAGTTTTACAATCCCATTACTGTCAGCATTCAAAATCATTTCTACCCCGTACAAAACAAGGTCCGTTTTATTTTTGCCGGACAAATATTCTCCCATCGCTCCGGCAATGGCGACAGCTGTATTATTGGTTTTCCCCAAGCTATTTTCGCTGTCAATAAAATCCCCAATCACAGGAACGGTACATCCTGTAATTAAGAAAAGCATTGTAAAAATCAACAGCAATGCAATTATTTTCTTTTTCATATATGCTCCTTATAAGCTATATAAATAATCCGTTTCTTTTACAGTAAGCGCCCGATACTGCCCCGCACGAAGAGTGCCAATAGAAAGATCTGCTATCTTATCCCGTTTCAGACGTAAAACCTCAAGCCCCAACGCCTCGCACATCTTACGAATCTCACGATTTTTCCCTTCATAGATCGTCAAATAAAAAACTGTTCTATCGGGCTTGATTTCAAGAATGTCCACTTCAGCAGAGCGCGTCGTATAATCATCCTCGGCAATATAAATACCATTTTCAAAAGCCTTAATATGCTCACGGTTTAAATTACCTTTTATGATAACACGATAGGTTTTCGGAATATTATTGGCAGGATGTGTAAGCTTATTAGCAAGATCTCCATCGTTAGTCAACAAAAGAAGACCTTCGCTATCCTTATCCAACCGGCCGACAGGATAAAGGCGGATCCGTTCTTTGGCAATCAGATCAGCAACACATTTTCTCCCCTGTTCATCACTCATCGTGGTGATATAGCCCCTAGGCTTATAGAGCATCAAGGTCACCTTTTCACGATTTTGCGGTTTGATAGCCTTCCCATCCACCTTGATCAAATCACGGGAAGGATCCATCTTTTCGCCCAAATGAACCGGATAACCATTTTTTGTCACCCGCCCGGCTTCCATTAAAGACTCCGCCGCACGGCGAGAGCAAAGACCACAATCTGCAATATATTTTTGTATTCTAACTAATTCTACGCGCATATCTATCTCTTTTCTTATATATTCCTTTATATTTTAACCTTTTTTTAACTATTTTTCAAGAACAATCGGCGAAAAAAGCGAAATATTCTGCTGATAAAAAGATCTTTCTCAATAGGTATTATAATTTCTTCATTCAAAACCAGTGTACTTTCACCCAAAACTGTGTCCCCGGAGCAAAAATAAATCGTACCCGCAACTGCACCTTTTTCTTTATTTCCATATGTTAACGGCTGGGCATAAACCAATCGTTCAATATCACTTTTTCCTTCAAAAACAAAGGCCGAAACCCGATCAGCATTCACCGCTTCGACACTTGAACCATAAGGCGTTTTTAAAGAAACAGAAAAATCATAAGGTTCCAAAAAAATGACTTCTTTCAATTGAGCAAACCACTTATCGTATGAATTGGAATGAATATTCCAATCATCTCTTCTGCCCAATGTCACGCAAATCAATGGTACACCCTGACGTTCGGCAACCGACACCAAGCACCGCCCTGCTTCCATCGTATATCCGGTTTTTCCGCCGATACAGCCATCATAAAGCGAAAGTAGTCGATTATGATTAGCGATGGAATTTCCTTTAATTTTATAATGCTTTGTTGCAACGATTTTTCGAAAGTCAGAGTTCTCCATAGCTTTTTTCATTATCAACGCCAATTCCACGGCAGTTGTATAATGATTTTCTTCCGGCAAACCGCTTGGGTTTGCAAAAGACGTATTTTTCAACCCCATTTGTGCGGCTTCACGATTCATTTTTTCGATAAACTTTTCTCGGCTTCCTTCCCCAACATGATGCGCCAGCGCTTCGGCGCAGTCATTGGCAGAACGGAGCATTAAACCGTACAGCAATTCCTCCACTGTATAAATCTCATCGCTTTTGATATAAAGTGATGAACCTTCCACCCCTACGCTTTCAGGTGTAATCTTCACTTGGTCATCAAGCTTTGAATTTTTCAGTACCACAAGCGCTGTCATAATCTTTGTCGTGCTGGCCATTGGCAGTTTTTGATTTGAATTTTCACTTTCCAGAATTGTTCCGTCCCTGCCATCCATCACTAAAAAAGCGCCGCTGTTTGCCGACGTTTTTCCATAAAAAAGAAAGAAAAGAGCAAAGCACAGAATTATGCTGATCAGTTTTTTATAGCACAAAAAAAATCACCCACCCTATTATATGGGTGGGTGATGTTCTATTATGCGTTTGCTTCTTCTTTTTCAGCTTTTTTAGATTTGATTAATTCGGCGATCTTATTCACAACATCCGGAACCATATCAATAATTTTATCGGTGCCAGACTCAGATTCAGCAACCGGGAGCATCCGAACAGAATCGCCCCGGATCACCAAAAAGCAAACCGGAGTCACCTTTACGCTACCACCGGCACCGCCACCGAAATGCTCATTTTCCCTAGTTTTGCCAAATCCGCTGCCGCCACTGACAAAACCACAGGAGATCTTTGAAATAGGGATCAGCGTTACTTCATCATTTGCTTTAATAGGGTCGCCAATCACGGTATCAACATCCACCATTTTTTTCAGACCATCCAAAGCTCCGCTCAAAACAGATTCCACTTTATTTTCCATTTTCCAAAATCTCCTTCTCATCACTTTTTAATATTATACCACGATACAAAACAGAAATCAACACTCCAATGATCCTCCACAAATTGGTCACACATTGAAATTCCCCGTCATACTCTGTTTCATGCCGCTCAAAATCTGCGCTGACTGCCACGTTCCATTTTTCAACGGGATAGATCGGGTCGATAATCGTAGCCAAGGAACCGATCAAAGCATTAAAACGCCCGTAATCAAGCGCAAGATCACCGGGATCGTCATTGCCGACGGTTACAATGAACTTTAGTTTTCGAATACTGATCAACCGCTGAAAATAGGAGGGAAAACGCCGGATCAGATCATAAACAAGATCCCATTGCTCGCGAAGAGCAAACTTTCCTGTTCCGGGTTCTTTTTCTTTTTTATTCTTTGCTCTTTTCTTACGATTCGGCAAAGGATAGATCCGCAAAAAAGGAATAAAAATCCCTGCATATGCCGTTAGTTTATCTTTAAAACGAACACGCAGAACCAGTGGCATCAGCAGCAAGAACAAGATGATTGCAAAAATGATAAAAAAAGCCATCATCTTTTTTATTCCTCAACGGCCTCTTCATTATGCAAAACATCATCAAAAGACTGCTGACCCTCTACTTCGTTAGCCGGTTGCTCCAAGCGAGGCAATTCCGGCAAGTCTTCCAAAGACCGAAGACCAAAACAACGCAAAAAATCCGCTGTGGTACCGTAAAGCCACGGGCGACCGGGAGCATCCAATCTTCCTTTTTCTTCCAAAAGGCCCTTGTCAATCAACGCATTAATACCATAAAAACAGTCCACACCGCGGATCTGCTCTATATACGCTTTGGTAACAGGTTGATTATAGGCAACGATCGATAAAATTTCCAAAGCCGCATTGGAAAGCGGTGTATTCCGCCGATGATCCAAGGCTTTTTTGGTGATTTCACCATAATAACGAGAAGAGCACATTTGATAGCAATGATCCAACTCCAAAATATCAAAACCGCGATTTTCTTCACGGTACCCTTCCCGCAGTTCATCGATGATCATTTCCAGACGTTCTGCCTCAATTTCGAGAACTTCCTGCAGTTTTCTTTTTTCAATCGGTTCACCGCTGGCAAACAAAATCGATTCAACGGCGCCACTCATATAATTTAATTCCATTTATTTCTCCTTCTTGAAGGTCAGATAGACATCATCGCTCCGGGAATCCATTTCAACGTATTTTGATTTAGAAAGCTCCAGCACTGCCAAAAAGGTTGCAACAATCTCTGACCGACTGCGAGCAGAATGGAACAAGCTACGAAAACTACAGGTAACCTTCCGCTTCAAAGAGCGAAGGATCCCGATGATACGGGCAGGAACGCTGGCAATGGGACGGCCGACAATTCCTGCAAAGCTCTTCATCGGTGGCGGCAAGGCACGATCAGCTCTGCGCAAAACATTGCGATAAGCGTCTGTCAAAACATCTGTTTCATACGTAAGTTTGTGTTGTTTATCAAACTCCAGTTGTTCCGTTTTACGAACATAAGTGATACCGGCGGCTTTCTGATCTTCACGAAAGGCCTCCAAAACCTTTTTATAGCGTTTATATTCCGCCAAAGCCTCTGCCAGACTCATCCGCGGATCCTCTTCCTCCAGATCTGTCTTAGGCAAAAGCATTTTGGATTTGATCCACATCAATCTTGCGGCCATTTCAATAAACTCGCTGGAAACCTCAAGATCCATTTTTTTCAGATCCTCGATATAATCCATATACTGCTCCAAAATTAGCGAAATAGGAATATCATAGATCGAAACTTTATTCTTTGAGATCAAATGCAGAAGCAATTCCAAGGGGCCGTCAAAAACCTCCAGAGAAAACTTCAGTTGTTCCATATTATCCCTCTCATCTGATTAAAAATCCAAAAATCATTGACCACAGTTGCATTAGACCGTTATAAGCAGCCCTTTGTGCACCGCCAATCAATGTGCCGAAAATATCGGGAATTCCAATATAATCCGGAAGAATCAGCAATACCATAAAAGCGATTTGAATGTATTGCTGATAACGTGCCGAAAAGGAAGCGTAAGCAGGCACAAAATAGGTAAGAACCCTGGACCCGTCCAACGGATGGACCGGAATCAAGTTAAACACCGCCAACCCTACATTCAGAATTGTCATGTAAAAAAAGATATCGATAACCGGGAGTGGTGCACTATAAACAACGCAAAAGAACATTACCAACGAGGAAGCAAACCCTAAAATCAGATTGGACACAGGACCGGCGATAGCGGTCAGCATCATTCCTTTTCTTGGATTTTGAAAGTACAGCGGATTTACCTGCACCGGTTTTGCCCATCCGATTCGGATCAACAGCATCACGATCAACCCCATCGGATCCAAATGCGCCAAAGGGTTCAGGGAAAGACGCCCGGTTTGCCGAGGAGTAGGATCACCCAATTTAGTGGCTACATAGGCATGGCTGAACTCGTGAAAGGTCAAGGAAAAAATCAGCACCGGAAATATATAAAGATAATCTTTCAAATAACTTAAAATTGCATCCATTTATTCTGCTCCAACCACTTCTTCCATTGCAGAAACCAGTGTTTCTCTTCCCTCTTTTGTTTTGGAAGAAAAAGCAATAATTCTTTGAGGATTGAATTCAGCATAAATCTCCTGAACGGAAGCCAAATTCTCAGCCACCGCCGTTTTAGAAAGCTTATCCGCCTTCGTCGCTACCACCCAGTAAGGAATCCCGGCCGTCTCCAGATATTCCGCCATATCCAGATCTGCTTCCGTTGGGCCATGGCGCAGATCAATCAACGATAACGCCAGCCGTTTATCGCTTTCAAAGCGAAAATACGCTTCAATAAAGCGGGCCCATTTTTCTTTTTCCGCCTGAGAAACCTTGGCATACCCATACCCGGGCAGATCGACCAAAAATAACTTTTTATCAATCTCGTAATAATTGATGGTTGCGGTCTTTCCCGGTTTTTCAGAGGTGCGCGCCATAGACTTCCGTTGCAGCAAGCAATTGATCATAGAACTTTTGCCCACATTCGAACGGCCGCAAAACAACACCTCCGGCAAGCCGGTTTGAAATTGGTTGGGTCGAACCGCAGAGATCCGCAGTTGCACCTGATGTAGATTTAAAGCCATATTTCTTTACTCATATCCTTTTTGCCGGTCTTCTGAGGCGGGCAAACAAAGGTCTTTCTTTTCTTATTTGCAATCCCCAATACATCCTTAATCACTTCATCAGCATGAGAAACTGCAACAAATTCAATTGATTCCCGAACGGTGGGATCGATTTTTTCCAAATCCGGCAGATTAGCCTTTGGAATATAAACCGTTTTGATACCATGCTTATAAGCTGCCATGGTCTTTTCACGCAAACCGCCGATAGGCAGCACCCGACCGGTAAGGGTAATTTCGCCGGTCATAGCAATACGGTTGCTGGCAGGAATACCGGTAAGAGCAGAGCAAACTGCCGTTGCGATGGTAATGCCGGCACTGGGACCATCCTTAGGAACAGCGCCTTCCGGGAAATGGATATGCAGGTCCTTGGTTTTATAAAAATCATTGCTGATATTAACCCAATCGGCAACACTACGCAGATAAGAAACTGCGGCCCGTGCACTTTCCTTCATCACATCACCCAAGCTACCGGTAAGTTCCAACTTGCCGGTGCCTTCCAATGCAGAAACCTCAACCATAAGCATTTCACCGCCCACAGAGGTCCAGGCAAGGCCGTTTACGATACCGCAAAATCCTTCATCATAAAGGGGCTCATCCTTATACTTTTTCGGCCCCAACAAGTTTTCCAGCTGACCGGGGGTTACATTCAGACTCTTTTGCTCTTCGTCCACGATCTTCAAAGCGGCCTTCCGCATAATTTTACCGATGCAGCGTTCCAATTCACGAACACCGGATTCCCGTGTATAACCGTTAATGATGGCACGCAGGGAGGGATCATTAAATTTCACCTGCATAGCCTTAAGGCCGTGTTTTTTACGTTGCTTGGGGACCAGATACTGCTTGGCGATATGGAATTTTTCTTCATCCAGGTAGGAAGAAAGTTCGATTACCTCCATCCGATCCAGCAAAGGCCGGGGGATGGTATCCAAACTATTGGCGGTCATCATAAAGAAGGCCTGAGAAAGATCCATAGGAACCTCAATATAATGATCCACATAATTGCAATTCTGTTCAGAATCCAAAACCTCCAACAATGCAGAGGCAGGATCCCCCCGAAGGTCGGAGCACATTTTATCCACCTCGTCCAACAGGATCAGCGGATTGCTGCTGCCGGCTTTGATCACCGCATCGGCAATACGACCGGGCATTGCACCAATATAGGTTTTACGGTGGCCACGAATCTCGGCCTCATCGTGAACGCCCCCCAAACTGACCCGGGCCAGTTTTCGATTAGTAGCCTCAGCAATACTACGGGCGATGGAGGTTTTACCCACGCCCGGAGGGCCTACTAAGCAAAGAATTTGTCCGCCGACTGCATTTAAGGAACGAACCGCAAGGAATTCCAGTACTCTGGTTTTAACCTCTTCCAAGCCAAAATGATCTCTTGCGAGAATCTCACGAGCAATCTTGATATCGGTATTCTCTTCGGTATAAATTCCGAACGGAACTTCCAATACGATATCCAGATAGTTGCGAATCACCGCACCCTCATGGGAAAGAGGCGGCATTTTAGCCATCCGGTCAACTTCTTTATTCAGTTTTTCCTTGACTTCATCGGATGCGTTCAGTTGAGCCACCTTTTCATAGTAGCCGTCGATATCATCACCGTTATCGTTTTCTCCCAACTCATCCTGGATCACCCGCATTTGCTCATGCAGATAATAATCCCGCTGATTGGCTTCAATGGATTCCCGCACCCGGGCGTGGATCTCCTGTTCCATTTTCAAAACTTCATTTTCGCGGATCAGAATTTCCAACAACTGCTCACAGCGCTTTTTAGGATCCAGTTGTTCCAAAAGATCCTGCTTCAAATTGGGATCCAAAAAGCTTTGGGCAAGCATTTTATCAGCGCAGCGACCCAGATCCCGCTCAGCAAAGACCTCCGGCGAAACCTCCTCGTTCATTTTAGGAAGCATCGTAACATAAATTCCGTAAGCCTCCTTCAAAGACCGTAACAAGGCTTCCCGTTCGGAAGTATCGGTCCCCAATTCAATCTCATCAATGGGAAATACAACGCCGACAAACATTCCGCGACGTTTTTCCACCTTCAAAAGATCACACCGGCAAACACCCATCCCCACGATACGGATAGCACCTTCGGAAAGTTTGATCACCTGGGTAATTTTCATAATAGTGCCCACGTTACAAAGATCATCACAGCCGGGATCATCCACAGCAATATCTCTTTGGGATGCAACGATCACCAAGCCATCCTGCTTGGCGGCCATATCCACGGCATTCATGGACATCTTGCGAACGACATCAAAGGTTATATTACAACCCGGCAACACCACGATCCCCCTGGAGGCGATCAGCGGGTGCTGTTGCAGGCTATTGTTATTTTCGATCATATTGATTTCAGACATGGTTTCTCCTATAAATGTATATATTTAATTTATTATACTAAATTATAAATCAATAATCAAGTTTTTTTGTTAACACTCTGTGAAAGAGATGTAAAAAAAGAGATGAGCGTTTTTACACTCATCTCTTTACAATCATCTATGAAGCAGATATTCGCCTTTCGCACCGTTCAGACGGGTATCCTCCAAGGTGGTCATAATCTTGGGAGCATCCATATAAGGGCGTTTATCGGGATTATAGCACCATTCAACGGCATTTTGAATAATCTTGCGAACATAGGGGTTAAAAAAGGAATTGTTGGTTTCATGACCGGGCTGAAAATAGAAGATCTTTCCATAACCACGGGTCCAGGTACAACCGCTGCGGAATACTTCGCCGCAATCGAACCAACCCTGGAAGATCACATCATCGGGACGGGCTATATCAAAAAATTCGCCGTAGCATTCTTCAACGCCTAATTCAATATGATCAGGGATCCCTTTTGCAATAGGATGAGTGGGATTAATATTAAAAATACGCTCATAGGTCTTATCCAACCATTTCAAATTACAGGTTGTACCATTAAGCTTTTTAAAAATCTTGGAATGATGAGCAGAATGAAGACCGATAAAGCCCATACCGCGCATTACGCAGTTATACACTTTTTCCACCACTTCATCGCTAACAAGATGGTGGCCGGCATGCCCCCACCAAATCAAAACATCAGTATCGTTCAAAATCTCGTCAGTAAGGCCGTTTTCGGGCTGATCCATGCGAACCGTTCTGACCAACACGCGTTCCTCGCCCAACTCTCTGACAATCGCAGCGACTGTTTCGTGTAATCCGTTGGGATGCACCTCGATGGATTTTTGACTGCACTTAGGATGATCGGGATTCTCATGAATATATTCATTCCATACCGTTACTTTGATCATAAAAAAATTCCTCCGGATTCGTTGAATACCGAAGGAATTATATCACGCTACGTTTCTCAATGCAAGTTCTTTTCGCAAAAATAAACCAAATTTCGAAGCCTTAAATACCGCCAATCCATAATAAAGAGAAAGAATGATGGCTTCCAGATGATTGAAGGAGATTACCGTTGATCCGGCCAGGACCGAAAGATAGGGATATTCCGCCATCTCAAAGCCGCGATTACCCAGGACACTGTAAGAAATAACTGCAAACGGGATCAAAAAACCGCTCAATAGCAACGGCGCACCCCTCATTTCCTCTCCGCAAGCAATCGGATCAGCGAAAGCCAAGAGATAAAAAATCAAAAGTTCCCACCACTTGCCGAAGCCGGGCCAAGCGCCAATTGGCTGAATACCGGGCAATGAACCTAATATTAGCAACACAAAGAAGCCCAAAAACGCAATTCCCCACCAGCCGGAGATGCGCCCCCACTCTTTTTCAGGTATCTGAGGCGTAAACAAAGCAATAGCCAGCAACAATAAAAGCAAGGAAAGCCACCCGGACCGCTCCCCAAATCCCATCGCAGTTACGAAGGAGGCAATCAAAATCGTAATCAAACCCAGAATATTCCCAACCCAACGGAATTCTTTTTGATGAAATGGCAATAAAAAGAAGATCAGACTCAACGGTAACAACGCTAAAACGCCGGCGAAGGGAATCTTACGCAAAAACAACCACCCCAAGGCCGCCGCTTCTGCCAGCATCAGCCTACCGCATTTTTGAAATTTCATAGCCTTCTTCCCCCTTCAAATAGACCGGCTCACCCTTTTGATTGATCAGATCATTCAGCGTATAGTTATAGTGAAGCATCCGGGCACCATCTGCGATGTCAAGTGAAATCACTTTATCCTCATCAAATACCTCTTTTTCTTCCTCCAACCAAAAGAAAACCGGCAAATCCATACGATTATTCTTCAATTTAGCATAATATGCTTCAACGATGGGAACAAGCTGCTCCAGATCTCTTTCTGCCAGGATCAAAACGGCTGCATCTTTCAAAAAAAGCTCCTTTCCGTAGGTTTTTGCAAGATTTTGGATACATTCCTCCAGGTCTTTTCCCGAAGAACGAACCGTTTCTTTTTGTTTCCCCAAATAATTTTCGGGATCAGGTTGAAATAATTCAAATTCTGCAACCAGATCCCCTTCTTCCATATGAAGAGCAATCCCAGCCACCTGAATCAGTTTGTGGGAATTATAATAGGGAATCCCGATGGTTGAGATCAGCGCACCAATCAATAAAGCAATCCCGCAATAAATCATACCCTTTTTCATCGTTTTTGCCGCCTTTCATCCAACGAAAGTCTCAGCTGACGGCGGATCATTCTCCAATATGGCATCCTCAATAGCGTATCTTGGTTACCATTTTTATGATCCAGAGCATAGAGATATGGAACCCCTAAGCTGCGCAACGAAGCCAAATGGAGCAACATATACACCCCTACAGCTGCCACGCCCGGAAGCCCCCAAAAGAATGCCGTTAAAATACCGGCCAGACGAAAATAAAAAACCGGCCCTTTTAAATCTCGTACCATTAACCCGGTAGCCCCGGAAAAAGCCACAATGATCACCATCGGCACCGATACGATTTTGCTGTTCACAGCCGCATCCCCTAAAATCACAGCGCCCACCACATTCAAGGCTAAACCCAGACCGGAAGGCATCCGACTGCCGGTTTCTCGCAAAATTTCAAAAGCAAGAAACAGGATCAACAGTTCCGTTATCGCCTGAATCGGAACCCCCAGCGAGGTTGACAGCACCGTGTAAAGCCAATGGGGCGGCAACGCTCCCGGATGGTGACAAACCAGCGCCAGATAGATCCCCGGAAAAAAGATCGCAATCAAAAAGCCTACCAAACGCAAAAAACGCCCAATGTTGGCATAAGCAAAATTCTGGTAATAGTCATCCGGGCTTTGAATGGATTCTGCAAAAATATAGGGTAGCGTGATTACCACAGGTGAACCATCCAGAATGACCCCGATTCGTCCCTCTAACAGTCTGGAAACCAACACATCCGGCCGACAAGTGGTGCCAACGGTTTTGAATAAACTGAATCGATGATCCTGCACCAGTTCTGCCAACACATTTCCATCCAAAAGGCCATCAATATCAAGTCGGAGGCCAAGCGGGCTTAGGAAGACAATTG
>JAZOXD010000256.1:0-2877 GCA_045659565.1 Eubacteriales bacterium
CACGTCCCCGGTCAGCTTGGCATAATAGATTTTCCCTTCGTGGAGAGTGGCAATCCCGCTATAATACCCGCCGGCAAATCCCTCTTGTTTTTTCAACATTTCCAAAAGGATCGGCGCCGCAGGTCTTGTTCCAACGTATCCTGCAATGTTACACATTTTTCCAACCTCAGCATCAAATAGTATAGTTTTATCTTACCATATCCCAATGGGTTTGTAAAGTTACCGTTCCTTCAAAAAGGCGCCGATCCTTTGGATCGCCCGCCGCAAGTCCTCTTCCTCCGGTAGCATCACAATGCGAAAATGGGACTGATCCGGGCAATGAAATCCACTGCCGGGAATAATCAGAATTTTTTCTTCATCTAATAATTGCTTTGCAAAATCTTTATCACTTTGAAAGCCGTAACGTAGCAGATCAATCTGCGGAAACAGATAGAAAGCCGCCTCATTTGCAACGTAACTGATCCCTTCAATTTTATCTAATTCCTCCATAACAGCCTTTCGTTGCCGGGGCAACCGCCCTTGGGGAGCGATCATCTGCTTGGTATAGGAAGAATCCGCCAAAGCATCGGGAATCACCAACTGCATCAAAGCGTTGGAGCAAAGCCGCACCGAGGCGATCTTCACCAATGCCTCCCGTAATTGTGCCTTTTCCCTCTCACGGCCACTGATGCAAAGCCATCCGCACCGTAATCCGCAAATACAATGGGATTTAGAAAGACCGTTCATAGTAACTACGGTTACTTCCTCAGTCAAAGAGGCCGTTGGAATATGCTCCTTGCCATCCAAAACCAGCCGGTCATAGATTTCATCCGATATCAGAACTAAATGATTTTCCTGCGCCACAGCGATGATTTTTAAAAGAATTTCTTTAGAATACAATGCTCCCGTTGGATTATTGGGATTAATTACAACAATGGCTTTCGTATGGGCGGTGATCCCCGTTTTGATACTTTCGAGATTCGGTTGCCATCCGTTAGACTCATCGCATTGATAGTATTTCACTTTTCCGCCGGCCATAAGAACCAGATTCGACCACAAAGAATAGCAAGGCGCTGGAACCAACACTTCATCGCCGCTCCCGATCATCGCTGTAATCACCATATAGGCCACCTCGCTGACGCCGTTACCGATGAAGATATCTTCCTCACTGATCCCTTTAATCCCCCTTGCCCGATGATAATCGCAAATCGATGCTCTGGCCTTCGGAAGGCCTTTGATATCGCAATAGCCCAACGCTTTTTCTGTATCAGCAGCGATTCTTTTTTTGATACTCTCCGGCATTTGAAACCCAAAGGCCGCCGGATTCCCTGTGTTCAATTTCAAAACGTTCTGCCCGTGCTTTTCCATTTCCAATGCATACATATAAAGGTCCCCCCGAATATCAGAATGAACCTCTTCCAAATTTTTTGATAAAATCATTTTTCCACCCCCTGATGTCCCTTTTCGAGTTCGGTATTGATTATAGCATCGCTTTGATGTATAATCAAATATATATCTTAATATGATTTCCATCAATTTTATTTATGGGGGTTCCGATGTTTAAATACGCCGATTATATTTATGAAATCTATCAACAAAAAAGTTTCACCAAGGCGGCAAAAAATCTTTTTATTTCTCAGCCGGCCCTAAGTGCAACCGTTAAAAAATTGGAAGAGGAATTGCAAGTACAACTCTTCGACCGCACCACTACACCCTTGAGCCTAACTCTGGAAGGGGAAGCCTATATCAAAGCGGTGGAAGAGATCTTCAGCATTAAAAAAGATTATCAAAATTATGTAATTGATGCCTCTAACCTAAATGTAGGAAATATTTCCATTAGCGGTGCCAATTTTATCTCATCCTATGTAATCCCAAAAATTATCGTTCCTTTTTCTAAAAAGCACCCATCAATCAATATTGAATTAGTGGAATCAAACTCCAACACCTTGGTGCAAGAACTGATCAACGATCACATCGATCTGCTGATCGACTACGACCTGAATGAGGAACTGCTCAGCGCCTATCCCCTGTTTGAAGAAACGATCCTGCTATGTGTTCCCAAGCACCTTTCCATCAACCAAAAAATAGCCGCCGCTGCCTGGAGCAGCGACGAGATCAGAAAAGGCTTACATCGCACTAAGGAAAAAGATCAAGTATCCTTAAAACTGTTTGCACAGGAAACTTTTTTGATGATGAAGAGCGGGAACAGTATGAATCAGCACGGATTCCGGCTTTGCGGAGAGGCTGGATTCACTCCAAACGTTTCCATTTATTTCGACCAGCTGATGACCTCCTATAATATGGCGGCAGCCGGCCTTGGAATCGCCTTCGTCACCGATACTCTAGTGCAAGAAGTTGCCCCTAATCAAAACCTGCTCTTTTATCAACCGAAAAATCTCAATACCCACCGCACCGTCTACTTGCTCCATAAAAAACGGCGCTATCTGAATCGGGTAATAAAAGAATTTATTCATATTGCAAAGGAAGTTTATCCTTAATAAAATGTACGGATGAATTCTGATCTACCTGCAACTTTTAATAAAAGAAAAACCACCTTCAGGGACTCGAACCCGTGACACAGGGACGGTTCTCGTGACACACCGGCAGACGAACAAAAAAGAGTGCCGATTTCGTCAACTCGACCCGAAGTTGTACAGAGGTACTACGAGAGGGAGAGTTGGCGGAAAGCAGAAAAAATTCAATAAAAACCTGGCTATTAAGCCAGGTTTTTTCTTTTGAATATATCCCTCCACCAACCTGCGATTGGTCCTCCTCCCTTTAGGCAAGGGAGGCTTTTGGTCAGCACTTCCTTACTTCTTTTTTCTGCGTTCGGTGCCTTTTTTGACAGTCTGAGCCCCCGGCGGAATCGATTCCGCCGGGGGCTCAGACTGTCAAAAA
>JAZOXD010000257.1:0-4057 GCA_045659565.1 Eubacteriales bacterium
TTCAAGGATCAGAATCATATCAACGAGATCAAGGGTGTTTACGTGCCCTTCTGGCTCTTTGATGCAGACGTTCAGGCTAATATGGAATGTGAGGCCACCCGCATCCGCACCTGGAGCACCCGGAGCCATCGGTATACCGAGACCAGCTTTTTCTCGGTATATCGGGGCGGTACCGTCGGCTTTGATGGGGTGCCCGTGGACGGCTCCACCAAGATGGAGGATCAGCTGATGGAATCCATCGAGCCCTTCAACCTGAATGAAGCGGTGGATTTTCAGACCGCCTATCTGGCCGGCTACCTGGCCGATAAATACGACGTGGATTCGGAGCAAAGCATCCTGCGTGCCAACGAGCGGATCAAAAAATCCACCGAGGAGGCCTTTGCCAAAACGGTGCAGGGCTATAACAGCGTGATCCCCAAGTTCAGCCAGGTCAACCTGATGCAGGGGCGTGCCCGTTATGCACTGTACCCGGTGTGGATTTTGAATACCACCTGGAACGGCAAGAAATATACCTTCGCTATGAACGGACAGACCGGCAAGTTCGTAGGCGATCTGCCGGTGGATAAAGCCCTTTCCCGCAAGTACTTCTGGCTTACCACAGTCATTGCAGCTGCGGTGGCCTTTGCGGGTCAGTATCTGTTCTGGTTACTGTAAGGAGGTGGGAACGATGACAAAACGAATCCGTATTTTTGCAGTTATTTTATTGCTCCTGTTCAGTCTGGCACTTCCCACCTTTGCTGCGGCACCCCGTGTGGTGGATCAGGCGGACCTGCTGACCGATGGGGAAGAGGCCGCCCTGGCGCAGAGGCTGGATGCCATCTCCGGAGAACTGAACTTTGATTTTGTGGTAGTAACTGCCGATGATCTGGGTGGTTCGACTACCCAGGATTATGCCGACGATTATTTCGATTATAACGGCTACGGGGTGGGCGAAGGCCGTGACGGCGCCCTCCTGCTGGTGGATATGGAAAACCGCATCGTCTGGCTTTCCACCTCCGGCTACGGCATCACCGCTTTTACCGATGCCGGCATCGAATACATCACCGATTCCGTGGCGGAATATCTGGGGGATGAAGAATATGACGAGGCCCTTTCTCTCTTCGCCGATTACGGCAAGGATTTTGTGGAAAAGGCCCGGGCAGGGGAACCCTACGATTCCGGCAACCTGCCCAAGGCACCCTTTAACGTTGGAATGACCCTGGTGATCTCCGTAGGGCTCGGTCTGATCGTGGGCTGGATCGTTACCGGCTCCATGAAGAGCAAGCTGAAGAGCGTTCGCCGGCAGCAACGGGCGGCGGAATATCAGCGCCCCGGCAGTATGAACGTGACCCAATCCGGCGATTACTTCCTCTATTCCACCGTAGCCTGCCAGGAGATCCAACAGGAATCCTCCGGCGGCGGATCTTCCACCCATACCTCCTCCTCGGGCAGAACCCACGGAGGCGGCGGCTCAAGTTTTTAACGGATGATAAAAGATAGGCGAAAAGGGGGAGAGACGATGATGAAAAACTGTTTGAAGATCGTATGTGCCCTTTTATGTACCTGTGTATTCTTTGCGGCAGGCTGCTCCAAGGAGCAGCCTGCCACGAAGACCCCCGCAGGGGAGAGTGAAAAACCAACGCAGACCCCGACCGAGACCCCGGCGGAGCCTTCTGCCGGCGAGGTGGATTGGAACACCGCTATGACGATGCTCCGCCAGGCAATGGTGGAGACCCCGCAGAAAATGGCAGTTGCTTATCTGGGGAATTATTCCTCCGGCACAAAGCTTTCCGAATGGCTCCGTGAAAATTGCTCGACCCTTTCTCAGGATCAGCCCTTTTTAAAGGAACTGAGCGAGGATGCGATATTGGGGGATGGCGGGGAGCTCTATTGCATTGTTGCATTGGACGAGAATGCCGATCTTGCCGTTAACCGGATGGGAGAAAACGGAGCGGTTTCCGCAATCCTGCATAAGGGCGACGGGGGCAAGCCCCTGCTTGTGACCGCCAACGGAGCGGGCTTTTCCTCCGATACGGCGGTGACCCTTGTGGATAGCAACGGCGACGTTGTGCAGTACAACCTGATGACCGACGGAAACGGCCGGTTGCAGAAAAACGATGCGGTCCACGATTTTACAAACTATGAGGACGTTGTTGCGGGCTTGTACTCCGCTGCAAAAGAAAATTGTTTCGCGGCACCTTCAAAAGAACTGCTTGCAAACACCTCATGGAGTGGGGCGGTATATGCGGATGCCGACGTTACCAAGACTTATAATCTCGACTTTTTTGAGGATAAGGTGAAAATACAGTGGAACGACGGCATTGATGCCGAAGACCACGAGTTTATTGCGGAATGGTCGCTGTCCGAAAAGGACGGGGTTTGCATATTGAATGTGAACCTTGATAACCTTGACGGTGAACGCACCTTTATACCGCTTGTTTCAGAAACGAACGATTCGCTCTATATTTTATCCGACTATGTAAACGGTGACGTACACCGTGATTATGAAAAACTGAGCGTAATGCTCGCAAAAACTGTCGGATAGAAGGAGAAAACAACAATGAAAAAAATAATTTCCTTTATAGTAATTATTACAGTGTGCATCGGGTTGATTACCACCTATGCATCAGCGGCGCCCCCCTTTACCGACGTGAAGGCCAGCCAATACTATTACGATGCAGTAACCTGGGCTGTTGACAAAGGTGTTACCAACGGTACCAGCGATACCACCTTCAGCCCCGATAATAACTGTACAAGAGGTCAGGTTGTTACGTTTTTGTGGCGTGCCTCCGGCTCTCCCACACCCACGATTGCCCTGAACCCTTTCACCGACGTAAAAAGCAATCAGTATTATTATAAAGCGGTGCTTTGGGCGGTTGAAAAGGGCATTACCACCGGGATCAGCGCCACTCAGTTCGGCCCCAATGCCTCTTGTACCCGCGGTCAGGTTGTAACCTTCCTAAACAGAACCGCAGGTACCCCTGCTCCCGCAGGCACCACCTGTGCCTTCACCGACGTTAAGGCAAGTCAGTATTATTATAAGGCAATGATGTGGGCGGTAGAAAAAGGCATTACAACCGGGGTCAGCGCAACGCAATTTGCCCCTAATGCCACCTGCACCCGTGCGCAGATCGTAACCTTCCTCTATAGATATATGAAGGAAACTGCGCCTGTCTGCACCCACACCTATACCAACGCTTGCGATACCACCTGTAACGTTTGCGGCGCCACCCGCAGTGTGGAACCTCACGTTTACGACAACGCTTGCGACAAGGATTGTAACGTATGCTCTGCGACAAGAACGCCTGCGGCGCACGTTTACGACAACGCTTGCGACAAGGATTGTAACGTATGCTCCGCTACAAGAACTCCTGCGGCGCACGTTTACGATAACGCTTGCGACAAGGATTGTAACGTATGCTCTGCTGCAAGAACTCCCGCGGCGCACGTTTACGACAACGATTACGATGCGGATTGTAACGAGTGCGGTGAAACAAGACAAACACCGCCGATAATCGTAAACCAGCCGACCGACGTTACCGCGAAAATTGGTGATACCGTGGTATTTACCGTTGTAGCCACGGGCGGAACGGGCGCATATACGTATCAATGGCAGTTTATGAGCAATATGCAACCGTCGTGGTTAGATCTTACAAACGATTATCCGTACAGCGGCGCGAATATTGCCGATCTTACGGTAGAAATCAATTCCGATCATTATAACGATTGCTATAAGTTCAGATGTATTATAACAGATGAGGCAGGCAAGAGCGTAACCTCTGCAGAAGCTTCGGTTTTTGAGTTTGTTCCGCTTATGATTTATGAACAGCCCACCAACGTATACGGTGTGGCAGGCGACAGAGCAAGCTTCCGTGTGGGAGTAATGGGTGGTAAGCCGACCTACACGTATGAGTGGTATCTTAAATATAACTATGATAGCCCCATTCGCATCAACGATACCGATTTTGATGCTCACGGCTACAATACCGACACGCTTAACATCACAATAACCGAAGATATGCTCGATTACAACAGTTACATTTACTGCATAATTGAAGACCAGTACGGCGATAACGCT
>JAZOXD010000258.1:0-1193 GCA_045659565.1 Eubacteriales bacterium
GTTGGTGACATTGCCGGGAGATTGGGGTTTGATAATCAAAATTATTTTTCAAAATGCTTCAAAAAGGAGTTTGATATTGCGCCATCTCATTTTCGAAAGAAAATTAGCTTATTGGAATACAATACACCATAAAACAGGGGGGCGGTTCTATATTTCGTATTTGCTGTAGACCTCCTGCACGTATTCCCGCAGGGGGATCGGCTTTGAAAAACATGATCGGGATGTATTTGATCCCGCAAAGGCCCGTATCCCGTTGATGCTCACCTTCGGCGATTTTGCATAAAATATAAAGAGCAGGAAAAATTCCTGCTCTTTTTAAATTGTCCAAAAAGGCATCGGATTTTTTATGCAATAAACCGATATTGGGCCGCGCCGGTTTCTTCGTCGTAGCGAAGCCATTCAAAGGTACAGCCCGCCTCTTGCGCCAAGGCTTCCATCACAAAGCGGGTGCTGTATGAAAACCAGGGCGAGGGCGTAATTCCCCGTTTCTTCAGGTGGCGAACAGCGGGGCAGTAATGCACCGTGACGGTAAGGCTTTTTTCATCCCGTTCCAAGGTAATGGCATCTTCGGCCCGTTCCCGCTGATAATCGGCACGGATTTTTTCTTCAATGGCGGGAAGGTCGGCCTTTCCCATCAGGGGAAGCACCACGTTTTTAACGTACCGCGCCAGAGTATTCCGCACCGCTTCCTTGCCGTGGGTTTCGCCCACATAGTTCAGGCTGCGGTTGGTGCTGGCGTGAAAATCGGGGTGGAAATAGGGGTTATCGGCGGCGTTGCGGTGCATTGCCACGGTATCTTCATCCATAATGACCCGACCGTCGAACCGTTTCGGGTCGTAGATCAGAATAGAGCAACCCGCTTTGTCCGTATTTTGAAAATCGTAAATATAGCAAAGCCCCACCTTTTCGCAGGCGGCCCGATAGGAATCGCAATGAAGGCAATAATCCTTAAAGGGCTTCAGGCCGATCTGCTGTTGCAGATCCAAAAGCCGTCCCTTAGAGGGGCAACGGTGCATCTCGATCTTAAAGAAGCCCCGTTTTTCGTTCAGATACATGGAAAAATCCGCCGCTTCCTCATTTAAGGTGCCCGACCAATAGGAATAGCACCCGCGGATGCCTTCGGCTTCCACAAAGTTAATGAGGGGACTGCCGCTGCCGGGCTTAAAGATCGCCTTCCAGTAGCGGTCGATCTC
>JAZOXD010000259.1:0-8614 GCA_045659565.1 Eubacteriales bacterium
AAAATAAAGACCACCTAATGGTGGTCTTTATTTTATGGTGCGAAAGACGGGACTTGAACCCGTACGGTGTTAACCACACGCCCCTCAAACGTGCGCGTCTGCCAGTTCCGCCACTCTCGCATAAATGCTATTAAATTATAGCACTTATTTTAAAAAAGTCAAGCCCCAATTCATAAAATTTATCTTGAAAAAAAACGTGTTTTTTGTTATCATATCATTATCTTATATAAAGGCGGAAAAAATCGCGTGAAGGTAGCTTTTTATACTTTAGGCTGTAAAGTAAATCAATATGACACTCAAATGATGCGAGACCGGTTAGAGGAATATGGATATAAAACGGTTTCTTTTGATGAAGAAGCAGATGTCTACATCGTCAACACCTGTACGGTGACACAAATATCTGACAAGAAATCCAGACAAATGATTTCCCGGGCCAAAAGGAATCACCCAAACAGTATTTTGGTGGTTTGCGGTTGCTTTTCTCAGGTTTTTCCGGAAGAAGCTTCTCTTCTGGAAGGCGTTGATATTGTATTGGGCACAGCCAACAGAAAAAATGTTTCAGCTTATATCAAAGAGTTTATGGATGAAAAAAAGCAAATTATTGCTGTTGATAATTCAAAAACAATTGATGATGAAGAAATTCGATCTTTTGGCGAAAAAAATCGTGCGATTATTAAGATTGAAGACGGCTGTGAAAATTTTTGTTCTTATTGCTTAATCCCTTATGCCAGAGGAAAAATCAGATCAAAGAAGCTGGATGTGATTCAGGAAGAGGTTAAAAACCTGATCCGACGCGGTTTTAAGGAAATTGTATTAACCGGGATCCATTTGGCTTCTTACGGAAAAGATTTTGGCAAAAAGTGTTTGGAAAAAGCCATTGTAGGTGTTGCAGAAGTTCCGGGGGTACAACGAATTCGCCTCGGTTCTCTGGAACCGCGCATTATAACTCCGGAATTTGTCGAGGCCATCAAAGATCTCCCGGCTCTTTGTCATCACTTTCATCTTTCGTTACAAAGCGGATGCGACCGCACTTTAAAAGCGATGAACCGCCATTATACTACGCAAGAATATCGAGATGCGGTGAATTTATTGCGGGAAACCTTTGACGATTGTTCCATTACAACCGATGTTATTGCTGGTTTTCCCGGGGAAACCGAAGCTGATTTTGCGGAATCTCTTGCTTTTGTAGAATCAATAGGATTTGCAAAAATTCACCTCTTCCCCTATTCAATTCGAAAAGGCACCAAAGCTTCAAAGATGGATGGTCAATTAACCAAAGAGGTAAAATCTGCTCGTGTCAAAATAATGGAGCAGATTGAAGAAGCATCACGGTTGGCTTTTTGGAAGAATATGATTGGTACAATCCAGAATGTATTGCCGGAAGAAATGAAGGATGGCTGGATGCATGGATTTAGCGAAAACTATTGTCCGGTTCGCTATAACGGAAAATCTACCAATTATATTCATCGAGTTAAAATTTTAGATGTGGATGCAGACGGTTTGATCGGTGAAATCACAAAAGCAAAGCCCAAAAAAGAGTTGCTGAATGTTCAAAAACTAAGAAAACTCTATAAAAAAACACAATGCGAAATCTGTGAGATCATTGATTATCCTTTGCCGCTATACCGTGCTTTTGAAAGCGGACGATTCATTTTACCAGAGGAAAAGTTGATCGCACTTTGTGAATATTTCAATGTATCCAGGGAGTATCTTTGTGAAGGAATCAGGGACATCCAGCCGGATTTCTAATAAAAAAACAGGCGCATTGCGCCTGTTTTTTTATATTGATTTTAAATAGAAATTAAAATCGTCCTTAAATAAATCCTGTGCCATATCTCTGATCACCTTATTTGCAATAGAATTTCGTTTTGAATCTGACCACACAGTTGCGTAAGGAGTGCATTTGGTTTCAATCAATAGGATAAAATGGGAAGATAATTCCATACCGCGCTTTGCTCCAAATTTTTCAGATAAAGCACTTGTGATTTGCTTCTTTGCTTCTTCTAAATGAGTGCCACCTTCGAAGATTTTATGATGGTCATGGAAGCACTCCATTTTTGTTGGGTTCTTGCTAAACGCAAAGCAAACACGAATATATGCGTCATAGTTTTTGCGGTTATAACGTTCTTTGCCCGTTGCCTCCAACGTTCTAATATACATTGGAGAAGTAATTGTTTTATCGGAAATTTCTATTGCATAATCTTCGATGCCGTTTGGATAATAATATACATCTTGCTTCTTAGATCGTTCATCAATCAATATGCATTTTAATCCCGGAACTGTAATTGCAATTTCTTGCAAGACCCAAGATAATTGATCGGCAAAAATATCAAACTTTCCAAAAACTTCACTATCAGGTAAAAAATGGATGAACGTTCCGTTTTGTTGATTATTTGGATTTTCGGTCAGTTCAGATATGCAGTAACCTTTTGAAAAGTTTACTGCGGTTTCTGTGCCGCTTCTAACGCTTTTTATATGCATATACTCCGAGGAGCTTTGAACACAACAAAGACTAAAAGAGGAATCATAATCAGTTAAATACTTAGGCAATGTGGCAGCATCTTTGCCAAATAAATCACAATGCTTTGCAAAACAACCATACATATAATTGGCATCCGGTTCACGGGGATCAGGTGTTATTACACAAAAATGATGATACCAATTAGGTTTACCATCAACGATAGTTTTATCAAAACACAAGCCACTGTCATCACCGTAAACCGAAATGGATTGATCGGAATAAATCCGAACGGTTATCTTATGACAAGCGCCTAATTTAGCCTCTGTAAAATATACGCTTAAAAGCATTTTTATCTGGTTGAGAACGCCGACAGACCCAATATCACTAAAAATAACAGCCGGTCTTTTACGGATCTTATCAGGACCTTTTAACGGATTAATTGTATTTTGATTCATATATGTTACCTCCTTAAAAGTAAAAAATAAAGACCATCAACAGATGGTCTTTATTTTTGGAGGTGCCAATCGGATTTGAACCGATGAATAAAGGTTTTGCAGACCTTGGCCTTACCACTTGGCTATGGCACCATATAAGAAAAGGCATATGATGCCATATACCTTTTCTTTGTTATTGGTGCCTCCGGGCGGAATCGAACCACCGACACGGGGATTTTCAGTCCCCTGCTCTACCTACTGAGCTACAGAGGCGAAAATTGGCGACCTGGATGGGGCTCGAACCCACGACCTCTAGCGTGACAGGCTAGCGTTCTAACCAACTGAACTACCAGGCCAAATCAGCGATTCGGCTTTCGCCACTCGCTGCAACGATGACTATTATACCCTAAGGGAATCTAAAAGTCAAGCATTTTTTATAACTTTTTATAATTATTTTTTAAGACTATCACAAAGGATTTTATAGATGTGTTCCGGAGTAAATTTATATTTTTTATCGCAAAAATGACAACATAATTCAATGGGCTCATTTTCTGAAACCATTGATGAAAGTTCTTTTTTTCCAAGGCTCAAAAGTACCTTTTCTGTTTTCTCTATTGAGCAATTACAGTGGTATTCCCCGCTCCATTGTTCAGTTGCGTGGAAGGGCAAGCCATCAAATACCATTTTTGCGATTTCTTCATTGCTTGTATATTCAAATAAAGAAGATACATTTTGAACAGCGTTCAAATTCCGCTCCAATCGATCGATGGTTGCATCATCTGCTCCCGGCAAAAGCTGCAAAATAAATCCGCCGGCTGATTTTATGGAATAGTCACGATCCACCAACACACCAAGAGCACATACAGTGGGGATTTGTTCACTGGTTGCGTAATAATCGGTGATATCTTCGGCGATTTCGCCGCTTACGAGCATCGTGCGGCTTACATAGGGTTCTCCCCCCTCGGAATCACGAAGAACTGTTAAGAAACCAGCCCCCAAAGCACCACCAACATCTAACTTCCCGTTTGGTTTCAACGGAATATCCACCACAGGATTACCGGGATACCCTTTTACACGCCCCAAGCGGTCAGCAGTCGCAAGCAAAGTTTTTGCCGGACCACTTCCTTCGATTTGCAGGGTTAACAGATCGGAGTCATTTTTCAGCATCTTGCCCATCATTGATGCTGCAGTCAGCACTCTGCCTAAAGCGGCGGAGATAACCGGTGATGTTTGGTGATATTCAAATGCTCTTTGCACCATCTGTTTGGAATTTAAAAAGAAGCCGCGCACCATTCCATTGTCAGAAAGCACGGTTAAGCCGGGATTATTCATTGTTTTATAAGTCCTTTCGCACTTTGGCTACATAGGTATAGCGCTCTGTTTTTGCATCAATCTGTTTTTCGGAATAATCATCAAAAACACCGATTAACTCAAAATCATATTTTGAAAGCAGTTTTTGGATACGGTCCTCAGAATGATAACATTGGAGCTGTTCTTCATCCGAACGGAAATATATGTCATCATTCCGTTCGAAAACAGTAATATTATGACGACAAAATGTTCCATCGTATTGGCTACGCCAAGTCATATAAACATCATCATCGTCGTAAAGTTCGCAATGGTCAGCCAGAAGTTTCTCATACTTATACTGCGAGTTGACGTCAAAAATCAAGATGCCATCCGGATTCAGGTAGTTTCTTATCCAATAAAAAAGACGGTCCAGATCTTTTTCATCCGTAATATAATTGAAAGTGTCCAGAGTTGAAATGATAGCATCTACGGTTCCATACAATTCAAATTCCGGAAATTCCTGGCAAAGAAAAAGGGCTTTATCACCATTTTCGATCAGCATGCGTTTTTGCATTGCTTCGCTCAGCATATCTACGCTGCCATCGATACCAATCAGATCATAGCCCTTTTTTAATAATTCTAATGTTACGGTTCCACTGCCACAGCCAAGATCACAAACCAATTTTGGTGAATCGAAGTTTGCTTGCAGTTGCCAATCGATAAAATCAGTGATTTTTTGATAGTCAGCTCCGACAAACCGATCATAACACTGTGCTAACGCTGTATAACCGTTCATTTCTTTTCGGGTAAACGGCTAAATACTTTTTCATAGCCATCCGTGCCATAGTTTAAACTTCTCTTCACACGACTGATGGTGGCGGTGGAGGCCCCGGTTTTATCAACAATCTCCTGATAGGAAGCACCTTTGCTTAACATATAAGCAACCTCAAAGCGTTGGCTCATCGCTTTAAATTCAGAAACGGTGCAAAGGTCTTCAAAAAAATCATAACATTCATCAATGTTTTCGAGTTTCAAAATTGCTTCAAACAGGTGATCGCTGCTGGGATCTTTTAATTTCAGGTTCATTTTGGACTTCTCCTTCTGTAAAGTGTTTATATTTTAACACATTAAAGTAAGAAAGTCAACCTTTAAATAAAAAAGCGGCAGCGAACTGCCGCAAATTTTATCGAACATAGTCAAATTCAAGATCGCCGATCCGAACAGGATCACCTTCCTGAATGCCAAGTTCTTCCAACTTATCAATAATACCATTGTTTTGCAAAACACGTTGAAAGAAATTAACGGATTCATAATCATCAAAGCGTACTGTTTCGAGAATCTTCATCAACCATTCCCCTTCAACAACGTAAACACCGTTAATTTTATGAATTTCGAAAGTTTTTTCTTTAATTTCATCTTTTTCGAGTTTCACATACTCTGCCTCAAATACCTTTGTTTTGGGTAAGGTTTCGAGTAACTCCCCGGTTTTAGCCAACAAGGGCTCAATCCCTTGTTTGGTGGCTGCCGAAATGCAGAAAATAGGATAACCTTCGCTTTTTACATAAGATATAAAGCGCTCTTTCATCTCTTCATCATAGACGGCATCGCATTTATTGGCAACAACGATCTGAGGCAATGCAGCCAAAGCAGGAGAATAGCTCTTTAACTCCTCGTTAATCGTTTTGAAATCTTCTAACGGATCTCTACCTTCTGTACCTGCCACGTCAACCAAATGCAGAAGCATACGACAACGTTCAACATGGCGCAAAAAGGCGGTTCCCAGGCCTGCACCCTCTGCTGCACCCTCGATAATACCGGGAATATCCGCAATTACAAAACCGTTACCATAGGTGTCCACAACACCCAAATTGGGGGTCATGGTTGTGAAATGGTAATTGGCAATCTTGGGACGAGCAGAAGAAACCACCGAGAGGAGCGTAGATTTTCCAACATTAGGAAATCCGACCAATCCAACATCAGCAATGAGTTTTAGTTCAAGTTGAATATGATACTCTTCACCGGGCTGGCCGGGCTTGGCAAAACGAGGAATCTGACGAGTTGCAGTCGCAAAATGTTGGTTGCCCCAACCGCCATTTCCGCCTTTTGCACAAATAAACGGCTCATAATCAGAAAGATCTTTAATTAAAAGTCCGGTTTCCGCATCCTTGATCAATGTTCCCAAGGGTACTTTAATAACCAAATCATTGGCACCAGCACCGGAACACTTATTGGTCCCGCCGTTTTTGCCGTCTTCAGCTACATATTTTCTTTTATAGCGGAAATCCATCAGCGTATTCAGGTTACGATCGGCAACAAATACAACATTGCCGCCTTTACCGCCATCTCCGCCATCGGGGCCGCCGGCGTTTACATATTTTTCCCGGTGAAAAGAAACAGCTCCGTCGCCGCCTTTACCGGCTTTGATCCAAATTTTTGCAACGTCAACAAACATTATTATTCCCCTTTCTCTAAATAAAAACAGAAAAAATCCCGGAGGATTGCTCCGGGATTTAAATTACTCTGCAGCGTAAACAGAAACTTGCTTTCTGTCACGACCGATGCGCTCAAATTTAACAGTACCATCGATCAAAGCAAACAGTGTATCGTTGGAACCGCGGCCAACATTGTTACCGGGATGGATCTTGGTACCTCTTTGGGTTACCAGGATATTACCGGCCAATACAAACTGACCATCAGCTCTTTTTACACCCAGGCGCTTGGATTCGGAATCTCTACCATTCTTGGTAGAACCCATAGCTTTTTTATGAGCAAAAAACTGGATATTAAACAACATTTGGTTACACCTCCATTATTTCAAGGTTAAAATAGTTTGAATAATCATTTTGAATACTTTCAGCCAAATCCAGCAAAACTTCAATATGTTTTGAAAATTTTGTGTCCGGATTGCTGTTGATGCAACGTATTAAAGCTTTCTCTTGATCGATAGTCAGTTCTAAATCGGACCGATCAATCTTTTCTCCGCAATTAATGCAAAATTGGACACCGGTTGAGATGGCGGCGCATACAATATCGCTCCCAGCCTCACTATAACCGCTGTGACCTGCACATTCAAAGCCAATAAAACAAGAGCCTTCTTTAAAAACACGAAGCGTTGTCATTGATTATTCTTCTTCTTTTTTAGCTGCGGTGGGATTGATTGCAGAAATCTGAATCTTGGTATAGGGCTGACGATGACCCTGCTTTCTGCGGTAGTTCTTCTTGGGTTTCATCTTATAAACGATAACCTTCTTGTCCTTACCACTCTTGATAACGGTTGCTTCAACGGTAGCACCCTTTACATAAGGCTTACCAACCTTCAGTTTCTTTCCTTCGCCAACGCTTACAACCTTATCGAAGGATACAACACTGTCGTTTTCGGCGTCCAACTTTTCAATAAAAAGAGTATCGCCTTCTTGCACTTT
Source organism: Eubacteriales bacterium (assembly GCA_045659565.1). Classification (GTDB taxonomy): domain Bacteria; phylum Bacillota; class Clostridia; order Oscillospirales; family QAKW01; genus QAKW01. The sequence continues at coordinate 7,608 of JAZOXD010000259.1, forward strand.
GTATTGCTTACCGCCGGTTTCAAAAATCGCGTACATTACAAAGCACCTCACTTTCTTTAAGAAAACTCGCTACAACAGGCAGGAATTACCCTTTAAAGCCTGGCATAAGCGGCTTGAAAGATTATATCACACAAAATAATGAAAGTCAACAATTATTTTTTGCTTTTTGTATGATTTCCTCAGCGCTCTTTAATAGGGTATCTGTCAGTATTTCGCCCCCCATAATACGGGCCACTTCTTTTACCCTTTCTTGCTCCGGCAAGCATGTCACCATTGAGTGCGTGCGTCCATTTCGATCCTCTTTATACACTTTATAGTGCCAATCGGCCATCGCCGCAATCTGAGCCAAATGCGTTATACAAAAAACTTGACAATCCTTGGCAGTTAACTGCAGTTTCTTGCCGATTTTCTCAGCCGTCGCACCGGAAACACCGGTATCGATTTCATCATAGATAACGGTATCATATCCATTATTTAAAACAGATTTAAGAGAAAGCATAATTCTGGAAAGCTCGCCGCCGGAAGCAATTTTGGCCAAGGGTTTTAAAGTCTCACCACGATTGGTAGAAAGGAAAAACTCAACATCATCCTTTCCATCAGCACGGTACCGTATTCCGCCCCGTTCGTTAATGCGATCTTCCACTTTCACACTGAATACAACTTTAGGCATGTCTAAAAAAGCAAGCTCCGCTTTCAGTTTTTGCTCCATCTGTTTTCCGGCTTTTTTTCTGGCAGAAGTCAGTTCACAGGCTTTAGCTTCCAGAGCCTTATGCGCAACAGAAAAAGCAGATTCAGCTTCCTTTAGCAAAGTTTCTCCCCTGTCCAAATCCTGCAATTCTTGTTGATAGGCCAATTGCTTTTCCAATACATCCCGATCGTTTGGGCCATACTTCTTTTTGATTGCTTCCAATTGATCCAAACGTTCTTCCAATTCATTAGGATCCATCTGTTCAGAAGCATATGAACCAAATAATCTGCTGATTTCAGCGCCAATATCATTCAAATCA
>JAZOXD010000260.1:0-4941 GCA_045659565.1 Eubacteriales bacterium
ACCGTGCCAAAAGAAGCATCTGCTAATTTCCAGCCGATCTCCCCAGGAATTTGAGCGGCACCACCGGCAGCATCAGCACCGATGGCAGAAATGCTAACGGAAGAACCGGGAGTGATATATTCATTTTCAGCGGTCAACGCAGCATGATCAAAGGTGCCATCAGCCACAGCAGTGGATACCACGATCAACGAGTTGGAAACTGCACGTTCGGAACCGTTAGAAGGATTATTGGTCACCTTCAAAGTGTCAGAGCCTTCAGGCTTAGAGCAATAAGTAGCGGAACCACCACCATCCAGATGAACAGCCTCAACGCAGCCCAGAGAAAGCATGACCTCTGCCTGCTCTTGAACGGTCAAACCGATGGTCTTGGGCTGACGGCTCCCGTCTGCAGTCATAATAATCACGTCACCATCTGCAGTAATACCGATGGTCTGGCGCGGATATTTCTCGACAGCATTCAGGCCGGCACAAATTGCGCCGTCCTTAACCAGATGAATAAATCCACCAATGGCTTCGGCAATTTGATCCTTATAGGTGGTATACTCGCCCTTAGAGCCGATCATTGCAGAACCATCCTTCAGGATTGCAAAAAAGGAATAGTTATTACCGGCCGCATCATCATTGATCTGCTGACCTTCCATAACAAACGCACCAGTGGGTTGACCGGTGGAGGTATTGTAATAGGAGGCATTGATCGCCACAACAACGTTATAAGGAGCTTCATGATTCTTTTCGGCAGCAGCAGCTTGCTCGGTAGTGAGCTGCATCCCCCAAGAAGAAGGATCATTATCCTTATAATTAGCCTGGATTTTTACAGTTTCCTCACTCATATCGACCGATGCAACAAACATCTCGACACGGTCACCATTTTTATCCAAAGCTACAACCTCGTTTTGGGTTACACCCGGAGCCAAGGTAGACTCTTTGTCCTGCAAGACTGTAATATGGCTGGGCATCGTTACATCGGCAAATGCAGCAACCGGCAACAAGCCGATAACCATAGCCATAACAATGACCGCAGACAAAGCAGCCTTAATGAAGTTCCATTGTTTCATTTTTTTCCTCCTTGAAATGGTTTATTATATATCTCCCGAAGGCGGTATATCCTAATAATCAACCCAAATAATTGGGATCACCCGTTACTGATTCGATTACATCATTAATACCGTTCGCCATTGCGAAATAAAGCATCCGTTCATCTTCTGTCCACCCCTCACCCGGCTCAAAGGAGGAAGATGCAACGCTAAATGGAATGGTTTTGCCATCCTTCAAAATGGAGCCAATCAGCGTTCCCGTGTCCGGCGCACCGAAGTGAACATTAAACAGTTCGAGTTCCTGATCCTTCATTTGGCAATAGAAGGTGCCCGTATAGGTCTCCCCTTCTGTGGACTCCTTATATTTGACCAGTTCCTTCCACTTTGCGGGATAATTCAAAGTACAATAAGGTGTTTTGATCTTCATCATTTCAACGGTTTCCGAGCCATCGATTGAATCTGATTGATTACTTGTCGCACCTTTAGGCCACAGAACCAGGACCACAAGAATTGCGATCATACAAGCGGCGATCACCGCCAGTAATACGGTGTCAAGGATTTTTAGTTTACTCATAAAAACCACCTTTCTTTATTTCGCCCAGAAGGGCACGTAAGGATAAGTATCCAGCGCACTGACGCCGGTAGTACTACCAATATAGACGGTATAAATAAAATACAGGGTAAAGAATACCGAAAGCACAACACCCACAAGCTTGGACACCTGACGATAGGCCGGAGCAGGATTGCTGAGGACCTTAGGGATCAAAAGCGGTATAAACAGAATAAAATAGTAGTTCATTCGCATGGCCAGAGGATGGACCGATGCAAAGCATTGCATGAAAACCGCGAATAGCAAAAAATTTCGTAGGCCTAAGGTTTCTTTGTCCATTGTTTTTTCATCCGGAATCATATAAGCAACAATAGCAAATAAAACAAATAGAACAAGAGTTGTTACAGCACCGGTTTCTGTAGCAACAGCATTATATTCCTCGGAATAATCAGCCAACATTGTGTTCAAAGCCAAAAATATTTGCTGATTAAATACGAAAGTTATTCCAACCGTTGGAACAATAAACCATAAATGCTTCTTTTTAAAAGAAATATGGTATAGCGGGTACATAAAAAACAACATAAAGGCAGAGTGATGAAAGCCAAGTGCTATAAAAACAGAGACGATAAACGCGATCCACCTTTTTTCTCGAACATAGCGATAAGAAATCATTCCGATTGACATTGCAATAGCTTGACGAAGACCGGAAAAAAACATCAAAAAAGTTGTTGTATTTATAAAAATAATAATCTTCAAAAAACTACGATTATCACTTTCGTTATAAGAATAAAAAATAGGAACTACTGTGATTGCAGCAATAATTACAAGATACCACTGATAATTATCAGTAAGTTGACCGATTGACCATGTCAACCAACGGAATAATATTTCCGGTTCAAACGAAAAAAAACTACTTACATTTAATTCCTGATAAATATTAAAAAGGTTCTTATAATTACGCAAGTCACGCCCCACTGTTTCATGACGAAAGGCGAGCAATATAAAAAGTATCAGAAAAAAAGCCGCTATGCCGAGATTATTATTTTTAATATAATCATTATTGCCTACACAAAATGAATAACCTCGTTTATTTTTCTTAATTGCCACAAGCGAAAATATAGCTGGTATAAAAATCAATAAGATATATGGGATCATAATAATACCTTTATCATTTAATCATTAAATCCTTTTTCAATCCAGAGATTATTCTATCTCTGCTACAATTATTTTTGCCGCAATCATAACTCTTTTGAGCGAGTGCACTCAGTTCATCGTGATCATTAATATATGTAAGTAACTCTTCGTATACTTCACCCGCACTACTAGCAACCATCGCACAGTCATGATCAATAAAATATTTCACAGATGCAACGTCCTTTGGCCCCACCGCAAAAATAGGGCGAGCACTTTTCATATAATCCACCAATTTTGTGGAGAATGATTGTCGAACAGCCAACTTGTTTTTTAAATCCAGTGCTTCCGCATGGACTAAAATATCGGCTTCACGTTGAATATTCAAAACCTCGGAAGCACTAACACTTCCCATAATATAGGAACAACGGTCAATGTTTAATGCTTTTTCCATTTTTTTAGTCACAAATGAGCCGGTATAGATCCGAAGCTCCGCTTTGATATCCGTTTTATTAATCATCTTCAAAGAACGGGCTATCAAATTCAGGGTTTTCCATCGGTTTCCGTTAATATTTCCGGTATACACCAATTGAAGGGGATCCCCATAACTTGCTTTAAGAGGCGCATCTTGGGAAAAATCTGCTGCTTTAGTAATGACCGAGCAAGGCTTTTTAAAGGCTTTTTCATAATCTGCTTTTTGCACATCAGAAATCACATAAAGGACATCTGTTTCTGCCACCACCTTTCGCATATATCGGCGATTAGTTAAGTGACTGATCCAATCAAACGGCGAAAAAGAAAGTCTTTTGAGGGAGTAATTATTATCCCAGGCATAAACGATTTTTTTAGCGTTTGCGATTTGAAACACATACAAGATCAAGCGGTTCAAAAACTTTTTATCAGAAAGAAGCGTAAACACCACATCCGGTTGAAACTCTTCAATAAATGTTTTTAGTTCTTTAGATTTCCACTTACCAACTTGCCAAATTAAATTTTGAATCCAGAAAAAAATACTCCATCTTTGCGTTTTTATGAAACGCATTCCTTTAGTATTTTCTGGAGCAAGTGCATTGAATTTGGTACCGTTTTCTTGCCGTATTCTCTTCAAATCAAGAATTTTGCCAGCGTGACCTTTTTTGAGCAAATTCCTGATGAGCATTTTTTCAGTGATACAAAAACATTGGGTGATTTTTTCATCAGGAACACCGCTTTTGGTACAAATGCTTGCCATCTCCACATCGTCAAAATCGGAAAACAGATTCAAAAAGGTGTTCCCGATGCTAAGTTCTTTTTGAAGCGGTGACGCCGACACGAACAATACCCGCATTCTTATTTACTCCTCAATGTAATTTTTGATCATTTTGAATTTACCACTGGCTTCCCGAGGAATCTGATCAACACATTGAATGATCAAATTTGTTGTTGAGCCAAATTTATGTAAAAATTCTTGCTTTATCAAATGATCACTTTCCGGTTTATATAAAGCCATATCCACTTCCAATAGAAGCGTTACTTCTTCCTTTTTATTTTGAATAAACTGAGCTCGAATAACGGAATTTGGAAGATATTTCAATATGTTGGAAACATTGCCTGCGTTGATTTTAGCCCCATCTGCTGTATAAAGAAAATCTAATTTCCGTCCTTCAATCGTTTGAATAATCGGCGCATTATTGCCGCAGGAACAGGTCTCGGCCTCGGCAAAAACCATTCTATCGCCGATGCGGTAGCGGATCAGCGGAGTGGCGTGAGTGGTGAAGCTGGTGACCAGAATCTCATCGGTATTCTCCATTTTTTCGAACACACCGCTGGAAAGTTCTACATGAAGGGACTGATTTACACACTCAGTTACAAAAGGAGCGCCTTCGCTGGAAGCATATTGATCATATACTTTACACCGAAATACCCGTTCCAATAGTTCACGGCCGGTTGCTGTTAAGGTTTCAGAGGTCGGAAATATTGCAACAGGGGTAAAATGCAAGGGAATATGATGGCGTTCAATATAGTTTGCGACATCGCACATAGAGGTGAAGAAGCCGTCGATAGCATGGGGCTTAAAGCGATTTAAACTTTCAACATAATAACCCATATTTTCTTCGGTAATATGGAACGAGGAATAGATCATCTGCTTACATGCGGCATTATAGCGCCAGAAACATTTCTTTTTTTGTGTTGGTGGCACGATATGTTTTAAGTCGGATCGTAGCCATGTCGTTCTGTGAGCCAAGG
>JAZOXD010000261.1:0-1031 GCA_045659565.1 Eubacteriales bacterium
AAAATATTTTTACATTTTTTCGCCCTTCCTTGCAGGAAAACGTTAAGAAATGGAGAATATTAGAACTACGGCAATGTTTCTGCCTATGCAGACGCCGATACCAAGATAAAGGAGCGATCATAATGAAGGTTGTTTATGCAAGCAAGGATGTGGAGATCTCCAAAGGCTTAAAAGCCAGAGTTGAGAAAAAGCTGAGCAAGCTGTCCCGTTATTTCCGCGAAGAGCCGGAAGCCACCATTCGCTTCAAGGTTCAGAAGGGCGCACGCAATATCACCGAAATCACCGTGAATGCCGGCGGCGTGATCCTGCGTGCGGAAGAATCCTCCAACGATATGTATCTTTCCATCGACCGCGCCGTAGATAAGCTGGAAAGCCAGGTGCGCCGCTATCGCACCAAGCTGGACAAGCATCTGCGCGATGCCAAGCTGGAACCCATCGCCCTTCCTTATCGCAATGAAAAGCCGGTGGTTTATTATGGCTCTTCCATCACCCAAGGGGGATGCGCCTGCCGCCCCGGTAATGCTTATCAAGCGATGATCGGCCGCAAATATAATCTAGATCATATTAATCTGGGCTTTTCCGGCAGCGCCAAGGGGGAGCCGGAAATGGCGGAGCATATCGCCTCGCTGGAAATGGAAGCCTTTGTTTGCGATTATGATCATAATGCCCCCTCTTTGGAGCATCTGCAAAACACCCTGCCGGAGTTCTATCGCATTATTCGCGAAAAGCATCCCGACCTTCCCGTGATTTTTGTTACCAAGCCCGATATTTTGCTCCGCCCCGATTGGTGCAAGGAGCGCCGAGATTATATTTTCTCCGTTTATGAAGAAGCTAAGGCAAAAGGAGAGAATGTATATTTTATCCCCGGTGAAGAACTGTTTGCCGGCGAAAATTGGGATGATTGCACCGTTGATCGCTGCCATCCCAACGATCTGGGCTTCTTCCGTATGGCCCAGCGCATTGGCGCAGAACTGAAAAAAGCATTGAATTTGTAAAAGAAAAAAGAGCACCCCGGCGGGGTGCTCTTTTTT
>JAZOXD010000262.1:0-8821 GCA_045659565.1 Eubacteriales bacterium
ACAGGGCGGTGAAACCGCCGGTGAAAAAATGATAGCCAATGGCCATCACCGGCAGGCAAAGGGCAATTTGCGTCAAGGCAAAGCCCAACGGATTCCGTGTGATATGGGCAAAGGCCGGCGCCGGCAGATTTTGAAAAAACATTTGCCCCATGGAAATATAGAGCAGCAACAGGCTTAAAATTCCTGCCACCAATAATCCCCAGGGTCGTTGGGCGGCCTTGAGTTGGGGCTTGGGTTCCGGCTCCGGGATATGGATGCCAAAACCCGCTTTTTGGATCACGCGCTCAAAATCCGCAAACCCCACCTGATCTTCGGCATAGGTTACGGTCATTTTCTCGGTCATCAGGTTCACTTCGCAGTTTTCCACCCCCGCCAGCCGGCTGACCACCCGCTGTACTGCGCCGGAGCAGGCCGCGCAATGCATTCCTGTAATAGAGTATTGTTCGGTCTTCATAGCGATACCTCCTGGCTTTATTATATACCCCAGGGGGGTATTTATGCAAGGGGGATGAAAAATTTTTCAAAGATGCTCCTTATGCCACACTACTTTTAAAAAAGAGGGTCCGAAAGAACCCGGTACGGCAGTTGTAACAGACAGCGGCATCAAACAAAAAAATCTCCCCGTCACACGGGGAGATTTTTTTTAAGAATTTTTGGCAGGGGGTGTAATGGTATAGCCCAGCTTCACGATCAGCTTTAAGGTCTCGATGGCGGTGTTGCGGTCATAGGCCTTTTCGCTGTCGGCCAGTTCTTCATAGGGGATCAGCAAAGGCGTGGTCTTTTTTTCGGGGTCCTTGGTTTCGCCCAGGGTCCAACCTTCGGAGATTCTTCCTTCTGCCCAAACGTCGTGTACATTTTCGGCAATTTTTTCGGTCAGAGAAAGCAATTCCTCCGGCAATGTAATATCTGTGGTATCAATTGGTTTTGGTGTATACATAGCGGTTCCTTTCTGTGTTTTAACGATTAATCTTTACAAACATAGCTTCCGTTGATGATCTGCAACAGGGTGTCGCCGATGTTTTCAATTTCTTCGGGCTTCCACACGGTCACAATATCCATCATATTTCCGCGCTTCCTTTGGGTTGCATTCACGGGGGCATTGTCATAGTAACAGCGCTCCTGAGTATCTGCAATCAGGACAGCGGTGGCATTGATGCCGAACTGGCTGGCCAGCGCAGCAAGCTTAAAGTAATAATCCTGCTCAATATCCGTGCGGGCCTTACATTCGATAAACAGGGTGCGGAATCCCTTGGTCAGGATACAGTCAAATTCGTTTTTAACCTCCGTTCCTTCCCAATCAATTTCGAAGCTGCTTACAATATCGTCGAATTTGCCAAGTTCCTTGGCCTTGTGATAAGTGTAAATTTCCAGGATCTTTCCGGCGGTGGTCAGCAACTCCTTGACTTGGTCGGTGGCGTAGGTGAAGTTTACACATCCTTTTTCTGTTTCCACCAGGTTGATGACATAGCCCTGTTCCCGGAAAAAGTTCAGCAGGTCAAGCTGCTGGGCGTATTTATCTTCCGCAAGCCGAACCTCCTGTACCAGCAGGTTATTGAACACCACATTGACTTCGTGGGTCTTGGTGTTCAGATAGGGCATGATGGATTCCGGCAGCATCAGGGCATATACATTGGCAAACAACCGGTCGTACAGTGCCTTGTAGCCACACCGATCCTTCAGGATCACCTCGCAGGAATTGGTGGTGTAGGCATTGACCTTACTGCCGGGCTCCAAAAGCTCGTGCTTTTTCAAAACGTCGATGACTTTTGAAGCGCCTTTGCTGCAAACAAAGGGCAGGATATAGGAATATTTGGTAAAATCCGGATCCTTTTCGCCGGACTCCTTCTTTTTGAAGGATACGATCACATCGTTCTTTCTGGAATGTTCCCCCAGAATTTCGCACAGCTGTTTCCACAGCCCACTGTTTTTACGATAACGGTCCCAAAGCAACTGATAATTTTTAAAAAACTGGGGTTGATTACAACTTTCGCTGGAGGACAGCCGGAACGCAGCCATATCGGTAACGGTGATGTAGGGGGATTTTTGAATGTATCCAAAAAGCTCGCATCGGGAAAGGCCGGTGAAGGCGATGGCGGCAGAGTCGAACTCATAACTGGCAAAAACCTTATACAGCCCGGTCATCCGAAGCATCGAAGATAGGTTGGTATCGTTCTTTTCAAGGGCGAATACCGACTTTCTGGTGGCGCACTGGTTCAGGTATTCCTCCAGAATCTGGGGGAGTTCCTCCAACTCATACAGGGGGAACAATTTAACCTGACGGATCCTTCCTTCGCCAAGTTCCTTGATGCGTTTGGCCAGCTCCTTTTCGGAATTCAGGCCGGCGGAAGGGGTGTACAGGATGGCAAAATCCACCGTGGCACGGAACAGCTTTTTGCGCATATATCCCATGGTATAGGGGATCGAATCCAACAGATCCTCGATATCCTGACGGGTTTCCGCCAGGTACAGATACAGGAGCTTGGCCGGGTTCACCACCGTGGCTGCAGCAACGTTTCCAAAGGATTTTTCACGCCGGGTGGCATAGGGAATGACCATATGAATATTTTCGGTATAGGTCAGCATAAAGGGAATGTTTTCAATAAAGGCCACATCGTCCAGTTTCCAATCCCGGTATTCATTGCTGGCCAAAACAGGGTAAAACATGGCTTCAAAGGCTTTGACCTGTTCCTGGATGGGTTTTCGCTTGTCCTCGGGCAGATCATCGGTGGTGTCCAAAAAGGCTTTTTTCAGCCCTTTATACCATTTGGATTTTCCGTGATCCCCTTGCCAGATATCCTGCAGGCAGGAAAACCATTCCTGAAAAGCCACTACGGATTTTTTGTGTCCGTCGATCAGCGCACGGATGCCGGCAATGGTGTTGCCGGTCAGCAAATTGTGCTTTTTGGCGGCTTCAGCCTTTTTAGCATACAAGCGGTGGAGCTCCACCGACATTCTGTCCAGTGCATCCAGCTTGTCCAGGGCGCTGACGGGGGCTTTGTCCCATTTTTCAAAATTGCCGTTGATACTGTATTCGGCAGACAAGGTCAATTCCGGTCTGCTGGGCTGGATACAAACGTGCCGCTTGTGCCGTTCATCCTTTGTTACACCGGTGGCACACTCCTCAAGATTTTTGATGCCTTGCCAGCCGTCACAAATTTTTTCAGTCACCCATCTGCGGTGCTCGATCCAGATCAGCTCGTTTTTGATCTGACTGTTGGCCGGACCGGAAATTCTCGGGCGATATTGTCGGGCTGCTTCCTCAAAGCCCAGCTGCTCCAGGTCAATGCCGATGCTGAACAACTTATATTTTAAAGATAAAACATTGGAAACGCTGGAATCGTGATTGTAGGGCTTTCGGAAATCCGCCCGGATCTTGCTGTAATCCACATTCAGGTTTTTCTCCCAGATCAGATGGGTGTTAAAGGCCATCCGCTCAATTTCACGGTGCAGGGCGGATTTTTTAATATCACCATTGACCCATACCGGGTAAAGGGAATCCTTTTCGTTTTCCGTGGCCTTTTTCCCCTCGCAAACATAGCTGACGGTACAGGCGCTTTCAAATACCTCTATGGCGTTGCGACAGGCCCGGGCCGTGGCTTGGTTCAATTGGTCATTGCCAAGGGCAATGAAAATATAGTGGGGACGTCGGGTGTCGTAATGGTCGCACATGATATTATGCAGGATCCCGGCGTTTTTATCACGGTTTTCAAAATCCAGATTCGCAGTTTCAAAGGAGATATTGCCGTAGGCCTCCGGGGCGGAGGATGCGCCGTTGATGTTGAAAAATTCGGCCAAAGCCGGGCGCTCTGAAAGATAGAGGGTTTGGTCGGTGGCCTCGTTGGAGATCACGGTGACGTTCAGGGTCTTTCCACGGATCTGTCCGGCCTGCAGGCAGGCGTCCAGAAACTTCTGGCCGTAGTTACCAAAGCCCACCACCAGCACATTCAGATCCTTTTCCTCGGGGGAGCACGCAGTATAAAGCGGGTGCTCATATAGATGGTATTTGATAGTCAGGGTGGAATTCTTTTCTGCATTTACATCCAGGGATTTTTCCACATCGGCCAAAACCCAGCGTTGTCCGGACAAGGGAATATTGGCCAGGTGGGAAGGCAGGGCATAATACAAGGCCTGCTTCAGGTCCTTTTGCAAGGCCTCGCAGTTGCGGTACCGATCGGCTCTGGGGGCCAGACATTTTTGTAAAATGGTGGCAAGGATATTCCGCAACCGGGGATGGGAATTGGCTTCGGAGGCCCGGATCAGGGCAGACTGGTCCACCATTTCCTGCAGAGATTCGTAAAAACTACGGTCAAACAGATATTTGTTGCTTTTGGCCTCCTCTGTGACAATGATGGCGTGAAATAACGTGGCGCCGATGGAATAAATGTCGGTCAGATTATTTGCGTATTCGCTGAAGGCTTCCGGCTCCCAATACCCTTCTGTGCCGATGGCTTTATCGTTGCTGTTATAAACCGAGCAGATGGAATTGATGTCAAAGATGGAAAGGTTTTGGGTCAGGGTTTCATCCCCGCGCTTGGCAAAGCCAAAGTTCGAAGGCTTGATGTCCCGATGGAGCAGATCAGCACGGTGCAATGCGCAAACACATTTTGTCAGCGATTCAATGGCAGACAGCACCGTCACCAATTTATGCTCGGGATTGATATGGGGGTGCTGGTGAATCTCGTCACAGATCGCCTCAAAGGTTTCACGCTTGGGCTCCGGGGTCCAGACATAAACCGTGCCCCCGGGGTTGCCGTTTTCGTCACAACCCCGATACAGTTCAAAGGAGGGGATAAAGGTATTCAGGTCGGTATCTTTCCCATTTTGCATGGCGTGCAGTAAAGTTTCATAGGGCTCGATGTATTCCTGCATCGCATCGTAAAATTGCTTGTGTACGGATTCCACCTCTTCGGAAAGCACCAGCTGTCCGTCGGCGTTCCGCTTTAATGCAAGCATCGGCGCACCCAAAGGATAAAATTCCTTCAGGATCCCGCGGCCACTTTTTTCGTGATAGGCTTCGTAGCATACCGCAGAAGCACCATCGTCAACACGCTTGACGATGGTGAATAATTTTTTATTGAGTACGCCGTTGCTTTCTTCGCAAAGCAGGATGGGCTTTTTCAGATACTGCCGCGTATTCATGCAGATCTCCTCTCGTTTTTCACTCTCAGATCAACAGAAACAAAGCTGTAGTCATCGGCTCCGTTTTGCTGTTTTAAAAATTCTTCCAGTTGGTCATATTCCTTGCGAATCAGCAGGCTTGCCACTTCCGGCTTGAGCCTGCAATCCGAAAACATTTGTTTCCATGCGCCGTCGGAATAAACGGCAATGGAATCCATGGTGCGGGTGTCCACGTTTTTTACGCGAACAGCTTGCGCAGCGTTTTTGGTGGTGGTGACACAGCACCCCAAAGAACTGTCGTCGGGGGGGACCAGGATGACGGATTTTCCGTATTCTGTGCCAATGATCATTCCGTCCCCCAGCTGGATCAGCAGCGCTTTTTTTTGCTTGGTATCGATCAGAATACTGGAAACGGTGCTGGAATATTCGTTCACATCCCGGCTGTCCGCAGAGGCTTGCTTGCTCAGTTCGAACAAAATGTGAGAAACCACAATATCTGCGATTTGTTTTTCATCGAACTGAAAGAAAAATTCCGCCTTACGGAACAACAGATCATTCAGCGCCCGGCTGGCTATGTCTGCGCCTGCCTTGGCGTCGGTGCAACTGGATACCCCGTCCGCCAGAGTAACGGCTATATACCGGCCCTTGGCAGCGGTGCAAACAGAATCCTGGTTGCTTTCGCCGTTGGTGCGATGGCGCAAACCCGCATGGCTTATTTGATGGATCACTGATTTTCTCCTTGTTTGTTAATAATTAAAGTATACATAAGCCGAGAACGCAACCAACACATCGAAAATATTTTTTTCGCTGAAGGGCATATAATAGGCGTTTGTTAACTTTTCGTTCACGCCGTCCCGGAACTCGCGGAACACCTGTTCAAAGGTTTTCCATACGGAACGGCTGGCTTCTTCATGGATTGCATTGTAATGGTAATAATAGGTTACAATAATGGCGGTACGGGTGACAGCCTGGGGGGAGGAGGGCGGATTGTCCAACAGGTGCCTCATAAATCTGTCCACGCCGGAAAGCAAGGCGACCAGATCTTCGAATTTTTTCGGGTCAACATCCTTCCCGCCGGCGCACAATTTTTGATACCCCTTTTCTTCAAGCGTCTTTGTGTCGGTAAACCATAATCCGTAATTGCACTTTTCGGGGGCGTACTTGTTTTTTTTCAAAGCATTCAGAACCGTGACATATTCTTTATAGGCGGTGTTCTGGTCTGCCTCCAGCTGCAATTCACCCATAATGCGGTTGCCGGCAAAGGTATCGCAATAATAGTGGCTGCGGATGAATTTTTCAAAAGCATCCTCGTCCTTGGACAGAATATCTTCATAGTAAAGGGCATTTTCCAACTTTTTGATCAAGCCCTTATAGTAAGCGGTCTTTTTATCGGGATGATATTTGGCGGGTGCACCTTTTTGGAAGCGCTTGGCTTGCACCCGCATAATCATCTCGTTAGAGGCTGCAATCTTCTCTTCGGGGGTCAGATCCTTGGAAATATAATAAAGGTAAATGACCTCGGCAAAGTTTTTATAGTTGATGCCATATCCGGCGGGATCCAGTTCGTGTTCGGACAGATTGCTTTTATAAGCGTCCGTAATAAAGCGCATCAGATTATTGTTGTAATAATCCTGGAACAGGTTGATTTCGATATCGGTGTTCACCGATTCCTCGTCGGAAAAGGTCATGCCAAAAACCATGGCAAACAAATACAGACTTTTTTTGGTGGCGCCGCCACTTCTGAACTTTCCACCGGCCAGATCGTCGACCATTTTTAAAATTCCGTAGGTGCCGTTGGGCTTTTTCTGATCCTTTGTTGCGGTGGGTAATACGTCAAAAAGATCATCTTCGATAAAAGGAATGCCATCCCGGACATTTTTGACCGGCGCATTCTTTTTCTTAAGATACTTTTTGATATAGGCTTCGCCTTCATAAATTTTAATCTTTTCAACCTGACTGCCGTATGCTTTTTGGTAGGACAGGCAGTTTCCGTATTTGATGAATTGCTTTAAGATCCGCAAACGCAACGAATCCGCTTCCCAACCGTCCTTTTTGTTGCAAAGTCGATCCACGATCCGCTTCATATACTGCTCCGGGGTGGGGAATTTGGTGAATTTTGTGTATAAGGAATATAACATCTGTGACTCTATGTCAAGTGAGATGGGGATATAGGCGCCATCCACCAAATCTTTGTAATAGTTATAATCCTCGCCACGTTCATATTTAATGTTCAAAAGGTCAAACAAGTGGAACACTTCCTGAAGCTTACTGCCCCGGTCCGAGGTGGGTTCGGCTTCTTTGAATGCATTTAATTTGGCGTATAAATCACGTTGATCGCACAGGGTGCAAAATTCGCTTTTTAAATCGCCCATAACCGCATCCAGCCGGCGTGTGATGGTGCCCTTATGATTCATTTTTGTTCCTCCCCCAAATAGATTCTGTCAAGGTTTAATTAAAGTGTAGCACGACAGGGTGTTTTTTTCAATGAATTTGACGAAATTTCAAACCGACAAAAATATTGTTTTTAAAAAACTTATAGGTGCGATGGAAGCGATCACGCTCCTTTCAAAAAACAGGCTGTTGGGATGGCCGGCCCCCTTTTTTTAAGCCATGCATTCCTCCATTACATATTTCTGAATGTATCGGATTTCTCTTGGAATTCGGTTTACGGTATCGCTCAGCCTTTTGTTTTTGTTCCATTTGGAAAAACTTCGGATCTCGTTTTCTGCACGGCCATCCTTGAACCATTCGTATACCCCTTTGGTAAAGGGCTGATTAAACATCCAAAAGGTGCCGCTTTGGTTTTTAAGGTAAAATTTGATCTCTTGATGATCTTTGGTGATGATTACTTTGTTTTTCATTGTATTTTCTCCTTGTTTTTTATTTGTGAGAAAATCATATCATATTTTTTACCCTCCCCCCGGGGGGAGGGTAAAAAAGAGGCAGTCTTCCGGAAGACTGCCTCTTTTTATGATGTAGTTGTTTACTGCTTGAAAAATTCTCTGATGGGCTTCATTCTCCAATACCGCATGGTCGTTTTTTTGGCAGCCGCATCGTGGCCTTTTTCCGCCGCTTTTGCATAGTATTCTTTGGCAAGGCGGTAATTTTGGTTTACCCCGTCCCCGAATTCGTAGCATTCGCCCACTTTATACAGGGCCAGCGGATCGGATTGGTTTGCCGCCTTTTTCATCCAGGTAAAGTACAAAAATCGGCTGTGGAAGCTGATGCAGCGAGCCAGATTAAACTGGGCATCGCTTAAGCCTTGGTCAGCGGCTTTTTTAAACCATTCAAAGGCTTTTTCGACGCTTTTTTCCACGCCGGCGCCTTTATAATAGCAAGTTCCCAAGGCATTTTGCGCCAGGGCGTAACCCAACTCTGCCGCCTGGGAATAAAGCTTGGCGATCTCCTCGTTGAGAGAAGGATTTTTTAATTTGGCATAGCAATCGGCCAAAGCGGTTTTGGTGGCGGCACAGTTGTTGCGTTCCAACTCTTCTGTACAGCAGAGCAATTCCCGCCGCAGTTCCTCGTTGTCGGTCAGCTGATTGATTTTTTCGGTGTAGGAATAGGTGCTGGCTTTGATCATAGAGGTGAGCTTTGCAAAGGCGGCATCGAAATATTCCATATTGGCAGAAATGCCGTTAAAGTTCCGCAAATCGCTGATATCTGCGGGCAGTTCCTGGGGGAATTCAAAATTCCGCATCAT
>JAZOXD010000263.1:0-3642 GCA_045659565.1 Eubacteriales bacterium
ATCCGCCGGGTTTATATCCAGTTCAGGGCATACGATTTCCATTACTTCGGTGTCAAAATGAAGGTTCGCCTTGTTCGTGGCGTTGTCTGCGAGTGCCATTTCCCGGCCTTCCGGGGTATCCAGGTCTATGTCGTTACGGCGGACGGCAATTATTTCCGTTCCGTCCGTATCTATGAACCGCACATCCTCAATCCCGGCGGCTCCGGCCGTTTCCGTTATGCCGTTCCCGGCGATTATCCGGTTGTTCTTATCCACCAGGATACTACGGCCCATCCCGAATTTGCCCACCGATTTTTCAAGCAGGCTCATACCATATTCGGAATGCTTGTTAAAGTTCTTGTCATCCGGAATCAGCTGCCGGATATTCCCTTTCTCGGTCCTGTTATTTTCCATCGTTTCCCTTTCTTAATTCAACGGCGTAAGGATACAAGGCCACCAGGGTTTTCAGGCAGCAGGCAGAGCACCAAACCCGGACCGCCCACGCCTTGTTTATATGCCGTTTGTATATGTCTTGCAGTACCTTCATATCCGTAGAAGGCACCGCCGTATAATAGCGGCTTTTCGCCGCCGTTTCCATCTGCCTGTAATACGCCAGGATTAGGCGTTTTTCATCGTGGCTGAACTCCGTTACCATCTTATACTCAAAAGCCTGTTAAATAGGTCCAAAACCGCCGAAATAAGCCGCCCGGTCGTTCCGGTCGCAAGTGCCAGAAGGCAGACAACCATATAACCCGGCAGACTGAACTGCCCGGATGCCACCAGGTAGATCAGGCCGGCCCAATGGAAGGAACAAAGCGAACAATCAAACGGCTTCAAGGTTATAGGCCCTTTGACGCCCAGCCACCGCCCCACCGCCCCTTTCAGGCTCTCAACGCCGCCGGATAGGTCCACAAGGAAAACCACCACCGCCTGCAATTCGCACAAAGTCCAAAACAAAGTCCAGCTCATTTCATTTGCTCCCTTATCTTTTTCAGTAACCGGCTTATCGTGCTCCGGTGTACTCCCAGACGCCGGGCCACTTCCGCACCGCTGCCCAGTTCCACATAAAGCAAGAATATCGTTAGCCGGGGGGCGTCCATACTACCCAAAACCCGGTAAACCTTCCGCAAGGCGTCCGGCGTTTCATCCATTATTCCCTTATTCTCCCGGCTCAGGTATTTCGTTACCAAATGCCGATAATCTAACGGCGGCTTCCTGCCAGCGGCGTTCTTTCTTCCACCATCTGGAATTGCGGCTCCAGTATTGCCGTTTTGTGATGGCGATAAGGTAATTCCCGGCGTCCTTTTGTAGCTTCGGCGGATGTTCCAGGATGTAGAGCGATATTTCCTGCCGCAAGTCCTGCCGGTGTTCGGGCTTAACTCCGCAAAACTTGCATATAATTTCCCATTCATCCGAATAGAGCCGTTCCAGGATTGTCTGCATTTCATCATTATTGTATCGCTTCGCCTGTTTTTAGTGCAACCCTCAGCCTTCCGCCGTTTCCTTGATCTTCCGGGCAATAGTGCCGGCCGGAAGGTTCAGCGTGGCTTCCAGGGTGCGGAAGCTTTTGCGGCTCAGTTTCCTTTTCCCGGTCGTTACCATATCCAGCCAGCTGCGGCTCATTCCGCAGGCTTCGGAAACGCCGGCAAGGGAGTAACCCTGGCGGTAACATTGAACCCTCAGCCAGTCGCAGAAGGCTTCCGGGTATCCGGTGCCCTTCCGTCCGGGCTTCGCCTGTTCTGCGGCTGTTATTTCCTCGGTATATCCGTTCTTATTGAAGTCCGCAAAGTTTTCCCTGCTAACAATGAAGGAGCCGTCCAGGTAGTCCGTAACCCGGTCCGGCCAGTCCACGAAAAACGGATATATTAAAACCATATCGCCGGAAATGAATACCCCCACAATTTTGTCGGTATCATCCGGAATTTCCACCGGCTTGATCTTGCCGGCCCAGTTCCTTAAATTTATTTTCATAGATAGTTATTTATCAGGTTTTGGAACTCGGTAAAGCTGTGGGCCACCGCATAGCGGTAAATGCCCACGCTTTCCACGGCGAGCTGCCATTCCTTTTGTTTTGGGCTTTGCTTTCCTTTCGCCGTTTTCATTTCAATAAGCAGGGCGGCGAACCGGCCATCGCCGGAAGGATGCAGAAGGATCAGGTCCGCCACGCCCGAAACCAGCCCTTCCGCATACGCAATCCGGGCCTGTGTCGCCGTTGTCCTTACTCCGTTCGGAACGGAAAAAAGGAGTTTCCGGCAGCAAGGATGTTGGAGCCGGGCCCAGCGGACGCACTCGGTTTGCAAACGGCTTTCAAGGTGTTTCATTCCGGCCTTGTGCGTTCTTCCGCCTGGCACTCGGCGTTTGTTTTCAGTTTGTATTCGGCATCGTTCCGGGATATGAATTTGCGGCCGTTTATGTCTATGATAGGAACGCCCAGAAGCTCCGCACCCCTTTTCAGTTCCTTGTAACTGATTCCCTTCTTCTTTGCGGCGGCGGTTATCGTTATCAGTCCAGGACGGCGGTTATATTTCGCCGGGTGTGCCTTTTTCTCTGCCAGGTTGTTCATCTGAGCCGCCAGGCTTTCCAGGACGGCCTGCGTTGTTTCCTTTATCGCCAGGACTTCGTGGGCCAGGGCCATCCTTGCGGTTTTTTCCCCGGCAATCTGGTATTCCAGTTCCTTGATCCGGTCCAGGAGTTTCTTTTTCGTAAGCATTTCGTTTGGTTTTTTCTTGGTTTATGGTTATTTTTGTCTATCGTTGCAATACAAAAATAGTTAAAAGCATTGTATAAAACAAACGAATAGACTATGACTGGAAAGGAATTAAAGGAACTTGTAAAGGGCACCGGCGTTTCCATCGCTGAGCTTGCCAGGAAAATGGGCAAAACAACGCAGAATATATCCTACATTTTCAACGCCAAAAGCGTAAAGATGGAAAAGATAGAACGCATAGCGGAAGCCCTCGGAAAAGATATATCTTACTTTGTCGGGATGTCGCCGGAACGCCGTACGGAAGCGGAAAGGTTGCTGAGAGAGAAAGAAGCCGAAATCCAGCGGCTGGAAAAGCAGGTGGATGCGTTGCTTGAAATAATTGAAAGGCGGAAAGTTTAACCCTTCCGCCTTTCTTTTTGGAACAAAACACAAACAAATAAAACCGGATCAGTTGATCCACCGGAGTATCGTTTCCCCTTTGTAACCTTTTTCCCAGATGAACCAGGCGTAACAAACGGCGGAGCCGTTTTTAATTTGCGTAAAATCGCCGTTTATCGCACAATCTATCCTGGAAGTAAATACATAAACCCTTCGGGGGGGGTATTGCTCAAATAACTTGCGTCTGGCTTTTCCTTCCAGGAACTGAACCTTTAAGAACATCGCCACCTTATTGCCGTCCGGTATCAGGTCCAGGGCCTTGTAAACAAATTCGGTTGCGAACTTGTACGGCGGATTGGTTATTATATCGCCGTTCCATCGCTCAGTATTGAAGTAAAGAAAATCCATCTGGCTGCCGAAGCCCCGGTCCACCAGGTCCGTGCTCCGCACCCTGTACCCCTTCCGTTCAAATACCTTTGCCAGATGCCCCTGGCCGCAAGCCGGCTCCCATATATCCGGGGCAAAGGTTTCCACCTCGCAGAGAAGTTCCGCCGCCTTCGGATCAGTCGCATAGAAGT
>JAZOXD010000264.1:0-7825 GCA_045659565.1 Eubacteriales bacterium
TGAATCGGCTCGGGCCCGGCTGTTTGCGGGCATCAATGCGGGGCGGATCCGGGTGGTGATCGGCTCCACCGATAAATTAGGTGTGGGTGTGAATATTCAGGAATCTTTGGTGGCTTGCCATCATCTTTCGGTGCCCTGGCGCCCGGCTGACCTGACCCAGCGGAACGGACGAATCCTGCGGCAGGGGAATAACTGCGAGGAAGTGTTTATTTTCTATTACTGTACGGTGCGAACCTTTGACAGCTGCAGTTGGCAACTTCTGGAAAACAAACAACGGTTCATCAGCCGTCTTTTCAGCGGCGAAACACCGGAACGGGATCAGGCGGATGTGGACAGCACCGTCCTGACCTACGCAGAGATGAAGGCTGAATCCATAGGGGATCCCCTGATCAAACTGCGGGTCGAAACCGCCAATCGGCTGGAACAAGAACAGATCCTTTGCCGTCGGCGGAACCAACAACTTTCCCGGTTGCGGGCTTCTGTGGAATGTGAGCAGGATCTGCTTCGGGAACATCAACAATCCATCAGGGCGATCCGGGCGGATATGGACTTTTTCGAGCGTTGTAAGGAGGATTGGACCCCGGCGGACAAATTGGCCTTTGGCGAAGAACTGGTACATTCTCTGACGGAAAATATCGATCAATCCCGGGAACGTTATTTTGATGATTTCCAGGGCTTTGATGTATGGTTGCCCGCCGGGATGAAAGCGGAAAACGCCTATGTGTGGTTACGGGGGGACAGCGGGTTAAAATACCACGTCCGGATGGACGGAGCTGTGCCCAAGGGATGCTTTAAACGGTTGCAAAACCGTTTGGAGAAGCTTCCGGAATCGATTCTGGAACTGGAGAACAAGATCCGGATGTCTCAAAAGAAGATCGAAAACAACCGGAAGGATATGGCGTTGCAGAATCCTCACCAACAAACGGTGGACGGCCTGATGATTGAATTGGCCAAGCTGGATCACGCATTGGAAAAAAGGGGGCATAAGATCGCATGAATACAAAAGAATGGAACGGCTTTTGGGTCAGCCGCTGTAACCGGGCCGGGCTGAAAACCTGTCTGGAGACCCAAAGGGGCCTGGTTTTGCTTTCCGGCCCCCGGGGCTCTGGTAAGACCCACCTGCTGCGGGTTTTGGCGGCCCATCCCCGGCCCGGTCGGTCGGTTCGCTATCTGCGGTGTGCCGACCTGGTCGAGTCGCTGGTGGAGCATATTCTGAAGGAGGACAAGGAGTCCTTTTACAAATCCTTGGAACAGGAGGATCTGCTGGTGGATGATGGGGCCATATTGGCGGGCACCAAGGCTATCTGGCAAGAGGTGCTCCTGTTGGCAGAACGGATCGCCGCCCAAGGGGGGCGGATGATTCTGGTGGCCGAACCTCCCGGCTTTGAGTACAAGGCCTGTCGGGCGGTGTTCAAAGCCCCGGACGCTGCTTTGCTCCAGCGGTTTATGGAAGATTTTTGCCGGCAGAAGGGCTTGCACCTGACCCCCGCCGAAAAAAGAAAGTTTTTGTGTCAGTGTGATCGGGATTTGCGCCAACTACGGGGTATTTTACTGACCTGGAGCGGGCTGATCGCATTGAAGAAAGGGGAGTGGGAGCATGAGTTTGACTAAATGTATGAACATCCCGCAGCTTTCCGTGGGGGAAGCGGTGAAACTGTTGGCCTTTGCCTATGGAAAGGCGGTCAAGGATCAATTGCCTATGAAGTGTTTGCCCTCTGCCATGTTTTGGGGCCCGCCCGGGGTAGGCAAATCCCAGGGTGTTCGGCAATTGGCGGATCAGCTGCAACGTGAGACCGGCAAAAAAGTGGTGGTGACCGATGTGCGGCTGTTGTTGTTTAATCCGGTGGATCTGCGAGGGCTCCCTACGGCCAAACAGGCCAAAACCCTGGCGGTTTGGCTGAAGCCTCGGATCTTTCATATGGATGAAAGCACCGATACGGTGAATATCCTGTTTCTGGACGAAATTTCCGCCGCACCTCCTTCGGTGCAGGCGGCGGCGTATCAGATCTGTTTGGATCGACGGGTCGGGGAGCACGAACTGCCCCAAAATTGTCTGGTGATTGCTGCGGGTAACCGCATCACCGACGGCGGCGTTGCTTACCGGATGCCCAAGCCCCTTTGTAACCGAATGATGCATCTGGAGATTATGTCCGACTTTTTGAAGTGGAAAAAATGGGCGGTTGAAACGGGGATCGATGCCCGGGTTATCGGCTTTATTGCGGCAGACAACAGCCGCTTGAATACGGTGGCCGGCACGGATGAAGTAGCCTTTTGCACCCCCAGAAGCTGGGAAATGGTGAGTAATATGCTAAAGTTTGTTTGTGACGATCCCCGGCAGATCCGCCCGTTGATCGGCGGTTGTGTGGGGGAGGATACCGCCATTGCCTTTGAGGCCTGGTGCCGTTCTTATGATGACCTGCCCGAGGCCGAGGAGATTCTTGCGGGGCGGTGCAATCGCTATCCCAGACGACAGGATTCCTATTATACCCTGAACAACAGCCTATTGACCGCTCTTCGGTGCCGGGGCGAAAAACTCACCGCCCGGGAACTGGAAAATGTTTGCGAATATGTGCTGCGCTTTCCGCCAGATTACGGGGCGGCCTTTTTTGAGGATCTGCGGGCCATGGAGGAACTGAAGCTAAAGCTGATGGATTGCCGGGCTTTAAAGACCTGGATCGCCCGGGGGTGAGAATATGGACCCGACAGAAAGTGGAGTTCTGGGACTCCGATTGGTGACCCTGCGGGCCCGGTTGCTGAAGAAGCATCCTTTTTTCGGGCGGCTGCTTTTAAATCTTTCCTTTTGCTTTGATTCCTGCGGTACGGCCTTTACGGACATGGAGCGGATCGTATTTGACCCTGTTTTTGCCAAGGCCCTTTCCGACAGGGAACTGGAATTTGTGCTGCTGCACGAGGTTTATCATTGCGCCCTGAAGCATTGTCTGCGGGGGCGGGAACTGAATCCGGTTGCATACAATGTGGCTTGCGATATTGTAGTCAATTCCCTGATTATGGAGTTGCTGGACTGCAAGGAGTTCCTGATTGACCAAAAACCGGTGATGCACCTTTGCCCCAACGGGCAGGAAGGACGGCATTTTACCGCTGAACAGGTTTATAAAATGCTGATGGAGGACCCCCCGGAATCAGGGGCTCAAAGCGGCCCGGACTGTCACGACGGGTGGGGAAAATTGGATGAAGAACACCTTTCGCCCCAATGGGACGAAAAATTGCAGGAGGCCTGCAAAAAGGCCGGGACGATGCCCTTGTCCCTTCAGCGCCGGCTGGAGGAGATCCGCTATACGCCCCGCACCAACTGGCGGCAGTTGTTACACCATTATCTGCAGATGGACCAGAGCGATTACACCTTTGAGCATCCGGATCGCCGGTATCAGGGAGATTTCTTTTTGCCCTCCTTTTGGGAGGATTTGTGGGGGGCTAAGCTGGAAAAATTGTGGTTTTTTGTGGATACCAGCGGCTCGGTCTCTGACCGGGCGTTGGCCCTGGCCTTCAAAGAAGTTCAAAGCGCCATTGAACAGATCGGCAAGCTTTCCGGCTGGATCTCTTTCTTTGATGTTTATCCCACCGAGCCCCGAGCCTTTGATTCGGTGGAAAGCCTGAAAAAACTGCGCCCCCGGGGCGGTGGCGGAACCAACTTCTACAGTATTTTTGAGGTGGTAAAGGTGGCAGAGGAGACGCCGGTCATCCTTGTGATCATCACCGATGGTTATGCAAATTTCCCACCGGAGGAAACGGCAATGGGCATCCCGGTGATCTGGATCATCGTTGGCAGCGATGTGCAACCTCCCTGGGGGCGGACTGTTTATATGAAAGGAGAACTGGAATGAAAACAATAAAACCATATAGAACATTGATTCTTTGGGGCGCCCTTTCGCTGGCGGCTGCGGCGCTGAGCGGATTGCTTGCAGTTTACTCCGCCTATGTGGGGGATGATTTTCGGATCGAGGTGGAGCGGTGGGCCTATATCATTGGGGCGATCTTCTATCTTATCCTGTACCAAAGGGCGGTTCGGGAGGATCGGCCATGGTGGAAATGTGGTATACTGGCTGTATTAATTTCTGCGTTTTATACCGTAAGAACGCTATTTTTGAATAATTTGTGGGAATATTTGAACTTTAATTCCATGTTCCGGTGGGAAGACCCCCTTTCCTATTGGATCTTTTTGCAAGAGGATCTGGCCTACACCGAACATTATCTGTACTTAAAATATCCCTTGTTATTGGCGGGGATGCTGTTGCTTTGCGGACTGGTCCTGGGGTTCAGCCGTGGGTGGGGACGCACCGTAACACACCGCCTGCGCCGGTCAGTGGATGCTTTTTTCAAGGAGGAAGACGACAATGAATAAACACTATGTAATGACAGACCTGCACGGGAATTATGACGATTACCTGGCTATGCTTCAATCCATCTGCTTCGATAAATCCGACACCCTGTATATTTTGGGGGATCTGTGTGATCGGGGCCCGGAGGCTGCCAAGCTGTATCTGGATGTGATGAACCGAGAAAATGTTTTTTGCATCATGGGGAATCACGAAAAGATGGCGGTGGACGCCTTGGAGGGGATGGTTGGTCAAGGGCTGGCCGATCCTGCGCTGATGGCGAACAGCAACTGGTTTTCCATCGCCCTATGGGTTGAAAACGGCGGGCAATCCACGGCTCAATCGCTGTTGCAGTTAAGCCCGGAGGACCGCGCCCGGGTGCTGAATTTTATACGGGAACTGCCTTTGCACCGCACCCTTAAACTGGGGGATAGGGAATACGTGATGGTACACGGCGGATTGAGCGGGTACACGCCGGAAAAGGCCCTGGAGGATTATGATGTGGATGATCTTGTTTGGGACAGACCGGATCAGAAGGCGCATTTTTGGCCCGGCGAAAACAAGGTACTTTTGGTAGGGCATACCCCCACCTTTTATTTGCAGGATCAAAAGCCGGCCGCCATTTACCGGGGCGGCGGGAATGTGATCTTTTTGGATTGTGGCGCAGCCTATAAGGAATATGGCGGGCGCTTGGGTTGTTTATGTTTGGAAACAGGTGAGGAATTTTATGTGTAAAGAACAGGAACTTTTGAATTTGCAGATTCCGGACGGATATGTTATGATGGAGCGGGAAGAGCAATGGGACTTGGAAGAGGCGGTCAAAATGCTGAAGGGTCGGGGCTGGCAAAAGTACAGCTTCGCCATTAAGGACGGGACCCGGGCTATTTTGAGAAAGGATCTGATCAAATGCCCTTATTGCGGTTATGAATATCCTGCCAACGCCCGTGCTCTTTTTCCGGAGGATCCTTGTTACCAACGTTTTTTCCGCGTTTCCCGTGCGGTCATTGATGATTGGGGAACCTTTCAGATGGGTTTTTGCGATGATGAAGAGCGGAAATTGATGCTGAACAAAGCCTTTTATCCCGAGAACCTGTATTGCAATCATTGCGGCCACGAATCCGCCCCGGTGGAGGGGCAATATCAGGTGCGTCTGAGCCGTCAGGGTCATTTAGTGCATCTGTCGGTCAATCTGATGGGGCTGGAGGATCTGATGCGCTGCAGATGGATGGAAAATTGCGCCCTGGATCTGGGGGCGGGGTTATATGAACGTGTCACCTTCAATTTCCGTAACGGACATACTTATCTGCAACTTTGCTCCGGCACCGGTGACCGCTTGGTGGTACGGGATATTACCAATGATCCGGAAAAGTGGGAAGGAACTTTGACCTATGCTAAGGTTGCCTGCTACCGTCAGGTTCGCCGCAAGCTGGTGGCCGCCTTTGCGGAACAATGGAAGGCACCCTTGCCCCTGCTTGGGCTGGAACTGCAACCGGAAGGATTTATGCAAATGGCCCGGTTTGTGGGGTATCCCCGTGATTTTTACGATGGGATTCCCTATCGAAAGGGAAGCAAGAATCTTGAAAGAAGTTTCCACAAGGCGGCGGATCGGATGCAATCCACCGCCAAGGCAGAACAATGGCTGAAGGGTTCCAAACTGCCCTTTACCAAAAATATCCGTCGTTGCTTTTACCAATCCCCCGCCCTGTTCTTTTATCTGCCGGAGGCGGAAGGCGTATGGCAGACCATGCCGGATCTGAATGTGATGGCCCGTTTTCTGCGCGCCAAAAATGTGTACGAGATCCTGTTGCAGATCCATTGCCGACCGGGGATTTTGGAACTTTTTCGGGATCTTTGCAGGGTCAAGGGCGCAGTCTATATGATGCGCCGGATCGAAGAGGACTGGGATTCTATGCGGCGCTACGCTTCCGTTTATGTGGGGATGAGCAGCCATGAAAAGAAGAGTGAGCAGCAGCGTTGGAAAAAGCATGTGTGCCTGGACATTGACGAAGCGCCGGAGATCACCGTTCCGGTTACCTCGGTGCCCAGAGGAATGGCGGACTGTGTAATCAACGGCTACCGTTTTCACTGGTTACGCACCAACGATGACTATATCAATACGGGTCGGCATATGCATAATTGTCTGGTGGATTGGTGTTCGGACGATTATCCGGTGGTTTGTGTCACCCGCTTTGACGAGTATGTTGCAGCCATCGAGGTTCGGGAGAGAAACATCGCCCAGATTCTGGCGCCCCATAATGACCCGGTTCCGGATGGGACCCCCTTTGACAAAGCGCTGGATATTTGGAAAAAACGCTTTGGCATTACCCATGAAAGAAGGCGGCATTTAATCAGACATCGAAGACCCTTTCATATGGAGTTAGATGACATTTTTCGGAGAGGAAATTATGAATAATTCAGATAAAAATTCAAGAAAATGGATGAAAACCCGGTGGCGGAAGATGATCGGGGGCCGCAGATCCTTTCACAAGCCCCCTCCCCGGCGGGTGATGGTTCGGTGCGGGGAGGAAGGGGATCTGGTCTTTACCTCCTACGGTTTTTGCCGGCCGGGGATGACCGAACTGTTTGAAAAGGCCATCCCCCGGGAAGGGCTGGCCGAAAAGACCTGCCTGTTGATTCCCTTTGCGGGATATTCCCTTGAAAAAACCATTGAAAACGAGCGTTTGGGGCTGATCAAATACGGCTTTTTGGACGCCAATATTACGGTGGCGGAGGAAGGCAAGTCGTTTCCGTTTAAGCGGTATGATTATATTTATGTGCCCGGCGGGGATCCCTTCCGCCTGCGGGATGCGGTGGAGCGGATGTCGATAACCGGGTTCTTAAGAAAATTGGTAAAGGAACGGGGCACCACCTATATCGGGGTTTCCGCCGGCGCTTATCTGGCCACCGGGGATATGGGTTATGTTTCCCGGTTGGAATCTTGCGAGCATTATCAGTGCCGTCTGCCGGCCCTTGGATTATTTCAGGCGAATATTGTCTGTCACGCAGAGCATTATTCTGAGGACGACCTGAAGGCTTGCCGTCGGTTGGATGGTACCCAAACCTATCATTTGCGGGATGATCAGTTGATGCATTGCTCCCGGGGATCATGGAAGCTGTATGCAAAGGAGGATGAGGAATGATTTATATTGTTGGTGATACCCACGGAGAGACCGGGTGCTTCCCCGCCAAGGGGCTATCCGGCGGACCGGACGACAAGGTGATCGTTTGCGGGGATTTTGGCTTCATCTGGCATAACCGCCGGGATCATGAGGGCTACCGCTATGATCAGGAGCGGTTAGATGAACTGGCCACCCGCCCCTACGAGATTTTGTTCATTGACGGTAATCATGAAAATTTCAGGGAACTGGCTCAATACCCGGTGGAGGAACGCTACGGCGCCCCGGTACATAAGATCCGGGAGAATATCTATCACCTGATGCGGGGCTATGTTTATACCATCGAAAATAAAACCTTTTTCACCTTTGGCGGCG
>JAZOXD010000265.1:0-4154 GCA_045659565.1 Eubacteriales bacterium
CCCGACGCAAAAGCCTGATCCTGCAGGATCAGGCCACCGAAAGCCAAGTGGAGGCTTTGAATTGGTTTGTACGCATAGCCCAAGAGGAGGGATGGCCCCCCGAAAGTGTGGTTCTTTCGGGTCATTCCAAGGGGGGCAACAAGGCCCAATTCATCGCCCTTCATTCCCCTTTGGCGGGCCTTTGCTTCAGTTTCGACGGTCAAGGCTTTTCCCCGGAGGCTTTGGCGGCCTTTCAACAGCGCATTCCCCAATATGAAGAACGGCGAAGGCGGATCTTCAGCCTTTCGGCGGAAAATGATTACATCAATGTTTTGGGCAAGCGACTGATGCCCAAAAGCCATATCCTCTTTTTTCAAAGTGTGGCCACCCGCCCCTCGGCCCACCACGCTTTGGAAGCCATTTTGCAAAACGACGGCACCCTGTGCCCCCAAGGAGAGCAAGGGGCTCTTTCCCGCTATTTGGAGCGGGTTTCCGATGCGCTGTTGGAACTGCCGCCGGAGACCCGACAATATGCCACCCGGGCGGTGATGACCCTTTGCCAGCGCTTCATCGGCAATGCGCCCGCCAAGGGGACCTCCCCGGATCAGATGATCCTGGGGCTGAGCCTGGCCCTGGGGTTGCTTTTCTTTAACTAATGGGAAAATTGACATTTCTGCCGGAAGGTGCTATCATTATTCTATAACAATAAAAGGAGCAGATTATGGAATATCGCATTTTAGGAAAAACCGGTCTGAAAATCTCCCGCTTGGGTTTTGGAGGCATCCCCATCCAACGGATCGATGCTGAAGGCACCAAAAAGCTGATGCACCAAATGGCGGCGGCCGGTGTGAATTTTATCGATACGGCCCGGGGCTATACCGACAGCGAGGAATATCTGGGCTTTGCCCTGGAGGGGATCCGGGATCAATTTATTATCGCCACCAAAAGTATGGCCCGGGATAAGGCGGGCATGGCGGCGGATATTGAAACCAGCCTGAAAAACCTGAAAACGGATTACATTGATCTTTACCAGATTCATAACCTGCCCCCGGAACAGTTAGAAGGGGTCATGGCCCCCGGCGGCGCCCTGGAGGCCTTGCAGGAGGCCAAGGCTGCCGGCAAGATCGGCCACATTGGCCTGACCTCTCATTCCATGGAAACCTTTGAAAAGGCTTTGGAGCTTCCCTGGGTGGAAACCTTTATGTTCCCCTATAATATCGTAGAGACCCAAGCGGAGGAACTGATTAAAAAATGCGCCGAAAAGAACATCGGCTTTATCGATATGAAGCCTTTGGCCGGCGGCGCCATTGAAAACGCCACTCTGGCCCTGCGTTTTTTGGCCAAAAGCGACTTTGTGGACCTGTTGATCCCCGGTATGGCGGATCCTGAGGAATTGGAAGAAAACCTTGCGGCGGTGAACAACCCCGCCCCCCTTTCTGCCGCCGAATTACAGGAGATGGATGAGATCCGCCAAGAACTGGGCACCCAATTCTGCCGCCGTTGCGGTTATTGCGCCCCCTGCTCTGTGGGCATCAATATCCCCATGGTCTTTTTGATGAACGGCTATTTCACCCGCTACGGCCTGGCCGATTGGGCCAAAGAGCGGTGGGAGACCATGCCCGTGAAGCCGGAGGCCTGCATTGATTGCGGCGCCTGTGAACCCCGTTGCCCCTATAACCTGCCGATGCGCGAACTTTTGAAAAAAGCCGCCCAAAACTTCCGATAAAACGGGAGCGCCATCCCAACTCGGGAAGATTAAATTGTAAAAATAAAAAAATGACGGTTGCTGAAGCAACCGTCATTTTTATTATACTTCGTAATCAAAGGATAATCTTTGGCAAACATTGGGGCGAACCACACCGTTGGCAACAGCCTGATGGGCAGGGTGGGCCTGATAAGCCTCCAGCGCTTCCTTACTTTCCAGGGTGGAATCCATCAGCAGATCCCCTGCGGAACATTCAAAACCATCGATTTGGATGGTCATTTCCAAAAGGCCGGGAATCTTGCCCACCAGCCCTTCCAATTCCTGTTTGATCAAAGTCTTGGTGGCAACAGGGTCCGCCAAATCTTCCTTCAGTTTCCAGATGATCATATGCTTAACCATTGTTTTTATCTCCTTTATATTGCTTGCTTATTTTTTTCAACTCTGCCAAAAAGGCTTGGCGCAGTTCCGAAGGCTCCTCCAAAACCACTTCCTCTCCCAGCGAAACAAGCCAACCGTAGAAGGGCGGGCTGGGCACCACCTGTGCCCGAATCTGCAGGCGGCCATCGGCCAAGGGTTCAGGCCGGATCTCCTTACCGAACCGATCCACCATAACCTCCAGCATCCGTTCCGGGAAGGAAAGGGTAATTGCGCAGGGCTCGCCGCCGAACATTCCAAACACCCGGGCCAGATAATCCTCCACCCGGCGCTCCTTAAACTCCGCTTCTCCTTGGCGGGGATCCGGCAAAAGATGCAAATCCCCCATCCGATCCACCCGATAATGGCGGATCTGTCCTTTTTCGTGTTCAAAGGCCACCAGATAATAATTTTCCTCCAGCCAGATCAGCTGCCAGGGCGAAACCCGATATTCCGCACCGCCATGGCGAGGAAGCTTTTGCATTTTGGTTCCCGCCATCCGCCAATCATAATAGCGAAAGGAAAGAGCCTTGTTTTCATCCATGGCCCGATAAAGGTCATCCACCGCATAGAGGATGGTTTCGTTCATATTTTTGATCCGGCTGGCAATATGCAGGCGGCGCTTCAGCTGATCTGCTTGATGGATGCTGCAAAGGCTTCCCAATTTTTCCAAAAGATGATTGCTTTTGCGCTCGGTGATGAACCGGGAGGAAGACACCGCATCGGCCAGCAGCCGCAGTTCCGAAAGTTCAAAGGTCCGATCGGCGGCATAATAATAGGTTTGTCCGCCCCGCCGTTCCGATAAAATCTCGCAGCCGCAGCGGTTCAATACCTCGATATTTTCATAAAGGCTTTTACGCTCTGCGATCACACCGAAGGAGGCTAGTCGTTCAATGATCCGATGCATGGTGATGGGATGTTCCTCATCGGTCTCTTGCAAAAAAATCTGTTGCAGCCGCAAAAGTTTTTCCGATTGGCGGGGATTTTTAGCCATTTAACGCTTCCTCCCTTGTTTTTTTGGACGAGCCCCCCTGCGGGGCGCAGGCCGCTTGGCCAAAGGATCTTTTCTTTGTCGGGCCGTTTCCCGATCCGGGGGCACCAGACAACCCTTGCCGGTGCCGATCAGATCATTTCGGCCGGCCTTTTTCAATGCCTCTAACACAATCTTTCGGTTTTCCGGCCGGAAATATTGCAATAATGCCCGTTGTTCCGCCTTTTCTTTGGGGGTGCGGGGCACATAAACCGGCTCCATGGTCAAAGGATCCAACCCGGTATAAAACATTGCCGTGGAAACCGTTCCCGGGGTGGGATAAAAATCCTGTACCTGCTCGGGATGGAGGCCCTCCTCTTTCAAAAAGAGAGCCAGTTCAATGGCATCCTTAATGGTGCTGCCCGGGTGACTGCTCATCAAATAGGGCACCAAATATTGCTTTTTCCCAATGCTTTTGGTCAGTTCATAGAACCGCTTTTTGAAGCGGTTATAAACCGTCACCGGGGGCTTGCCCATCCGTTTTAATACATTGGCGGAGCAATGCTCCGGTGCCACCTTTAATTGGCCGCTCACATGGTGCTGAACCAGTTCCTTGAAGAAGCTTTCATCCTCATCGGCGATCAGATAATCAAAGCGAATGCCGGACCGGATAAATACCTTTTTCACCCCCGGCAGGGCTCTTAATTTTCTCAAAAGAGAAAGGTAATCCCGGTGCTCCACCTTCACCGCCGGGCAACGTTCCGGGGCCAGGCATTTTCGATCGGGACAAAGGCCCTTCTTCAACTGCTTTTCGCAGGAAGGGGCCCGAAAATTGGCGGTGGGGCCGCCTACATCGTGAATATAGCCCTTGAAGCCGGGCAATTGGGTCAAAAGCTTTGCTTCTTCCACCACCGATTCATGACTGCGGCAACTGATATAGCGCCCCTGATGAAAGGCCAGGGAACAGAAATTGCAGGCGCCGTAGCAGCCCCGGTTATGGATGATGGAAAATTGCACCTCCTGGATGCCGGGCACCCCGCCCAAAGCCTCATAGGAGGGATGATAATTCCGCATATAGGGCAGAGC
>JAZOXD010000266.1:0-7197 GCA_045659565.1 Eubacteriales bacterium
TGGAAATGCCCGTTAAAATGATTTTGACATCGGGGCCGAATTCCTTGATCATCAGTTCCAGCCAGCAAAGGCAATCCTTCCGTTCTTTGATGCCAAAGGTGATGACGTGGCCCTCGCTGTTGCCGCAGGCCCGCTGGTCCACGATCAAAGCGCTGCGCTTTAAGGCGAAGCAACGTTGAACACCGCCGCAAAGATCCCGCTCCGCATTGCCTCGGTAGCCGTGGAACATCAGCTCGATGGGGGTGCCGGGAGCATATTCATAATAATTGCCCTTCAGCGTCAACCCATCCGGGGCGGTGACGGTGTATTCTCGGTGGGGCAGGGCTCGGGTCTCCTTCATCCAATGGACCATCCGCTCCCGGTAGGGTTCGTAGATTTGCCCCGGGGGAATGGGGAATTCCGGCGGATTTTTCTCCGGCCGGCGAGAGGCATAAAAGGCCATCATAAAGCAGATAAAGGATGTGATCAATATTAAAAAGAGTACGCCGGCCATCAGGCTGATTATCCACCATAGCATTATTTTTCACCTCAATTTCGCATTATAGCATCATTCTATAGAAAATGCAACTTGTTGAAAAATGAAATATATTGCTTTTAGAAAGATAATAGGTTAGAATAAAAGACAGGGGGATTTTGAATATGAGTGTTAATTTTAAAAACAAAAAGCGGTATAACACCGCTCATTATCCGATTCGTCAGCCCTTGATTATTGTCGGGCTGATCTGGTTGCTTTCCAAGATCATGCTGATCGGGAAAAAGTATAAGATTGAAAAGATCCATATGGAAGGGCTCAAGCCACCCTATATTTTGCTGAGCAACCATATGTATTTTATCGATTTTGAGCTTTGTGCCATGGGCACCTGGCCTTATCGGGTGAATAACGTTGTCAGCATCGACGGTTATTATCGCCGGCCCTGGCTGATGGAACTGATCGGCTCCATCGGCACCCGGAAATATACCAAGGATCTGCATTTGATAAAATCCATCAGCCGGGTGCTGAAGCGGGGAGATATTCTTTCGATGTATCCCGAAGCTCGCTATTCACCGGCGGGGATCACCTCCTATCTGCCGGAGGCTTTGGGAAAACTGATCAAGATGAACAAGGTTCCGGTGGTGGTCGTTTTGCACCACGGAAACCACCTGCACACTCCGTTCTGGAACTGGCGCAAGCCCCGGAAGGTACCCATGGTGACCACCTTTGAGCAGATCCTGACCGCCGATCAGGTTAAGGCCATGAGCGTGGAGGAGATCAACGCCGCTCTAAAACAGGCCTTGACCTATGATGAATATCAATATCAAAAGGAAGCGGGCATTCTGATTAAAGAGCCCTTCCGGGCGGAAGGGCTGCACAAGATCCTTTATCAATGCCCCCATTGCGGCGCCGAAAGCCGGATGGATTCCAAGGGAACCGAGCTTTTTTGCACCGCCTGTGAAAAGCGTTGGAACCTGAACGAGGATGGGTCCCTTTCTGCCCTGAGCGGGGAAACGGAGTTTTCCCATATTCCCGATTGGTTCCGCTGGGAGCGGGAACAGGTGAAAAAGCAGATCGAGGAAGGAACCTATTCCTTTGAGGATGAGGTGGAGGTCTACGGCTTTCCCCGTTGTTGGCGGTTTTTGCCCATGGGCAAGGGGCGGTTGCGCCACCATCCCGAAGAAGGCTTTGTTTTGGAAGGGCACTATCGGGGCGAGGATTATCGTATCCAACGGCTGCCCATCGCTTCCGATAGCCTGCATATCGAATATGATTATTGCTATATCAAGCCCTTGGATTGTGTGGATATCTCCACCGAGCAGGATTCTTTCTATTGCTACCCCACCAAGCAGAATGTGGTGACCAAGCTGGCCTTTGCTACCGAACTGCTTTACGAAAAAGCCCGGAAAGAGACTAAAAAAGCCCCCAAGGCATTTTAAGACAGAAACAAAAATGACCCCCAACCGATGCACATCCGCAATCGAAGTTGGGGGTCATTTCTGTTCACTCTTGATATCTAACATCAATTTTAACCTCTCTTTCTTTGATTCAACCAACCTTCACCGATCCAAAGTTTTGTTCTTTAACACTACCATCCTTTACTACCGATTCTCCTAAGCGAGAAAATCTATGATCCTGTTATGTAACCTACAAGTTTATTCGGAAGGTGGTTGTTGGTTTGGGTCAAGGACCCTCTGTCGGTATTTTAAGCCCCGAGGCCTTCTTTGTACATTGGTATCACCCTTTCTTGTCTATAATATATCACAAAAGTTTTCAAAAAACAATATGTAATGTTGTATAAAATCACCTAAAAATATTTAGGCAAAGGGGAGAAATTGTCTTTTTGGTGCAGATTTTTGTTGACATTGGTATCGTTTGTTTGCTATACTGAATTTGTTGGTTGCCTGGGGCAACCTTTTTTTATTGGTAATTGTCAACTTCCGGTTGACATTAGGAGGTTCATCTTATAAAATAAAGAAAGAATAAAATGAGGTGATCAATATGGCAATGGCAGATATCGGAAAACGACTGAATGAATTGCGCACCGGCGCCGGTCTTTCCCAAAAGGAACTGGGAGATCAACTGGGCATCAGCAACCGGGCGGTTTCTAAATGGGAAAAGGGGTTATCCCTGCCCTCCATTGATAATTTAATGAAATTGGCTGAAATCTTCCATATAACAATGGAAGATTTGCTCACCCGCCCTTCGGCGGTGGCGGCAGAAAAGGAGCGTCCCAAGGGGATGGAATCCCTGCGGGAACTTTACCGGATCGGCCGGGGCCCCTCCAGTTCCCATACCATGGGGCCGGAGAAGGCCTGCAAACTGTTTAAGGAGCATTATCCCTGGGCCGACCATTTTAAGGCGGTGCTTTATGGCTCCCTGGCCAAAACCGGCAAGGGCCACGGCACCGATTCGGTGATCCGTAAAACGTTCCAGCCCTTGGATTGCAAGGTGGAATTTGACCTTTTAACCGGCGATATGCCCCACCCCAACACCATGGAGCTGATTGCCTACCGTGGGGAACAGGTTCTGGGTACCGAACGCTTTTATAGTGTGGGCGGCGGACGGATTCTTTCGGAAGAGCAGTTGGCCCAGCAGCCCCCGGTGCTCTATACCTTGAAAACCTTCCGGGAGATTGCGGAATATTGCGAATATAAGCAACTGCGGCTTTGGGAATATGTGGAAGAAGTGGAAGGCCGGGAAATCTGGGATTTTCTGGGCCGGATCTGGGATGCGATGAAGGTTGCGGTGGTGAACGGCCTGCAGGACGAAGGGGTTTTGCCCGGCGGCTTGGAGGTGCAGAAAAAGGCTAAATATCTTTATAACCTGCAACACATTGATGAATCCCCCGCCACCCGGGAAAACCGGGAAGTTTCCTCCTATGCTTTTGCGGTGAGCGAGCAGAACGCCTGCGGCGGAATGATTGTTACAGCGCCCACCTGTGGTGCCTGTGGCGTGGTGCCGGCGGTGCTTTATTATCAACAGAAAAAACAGGGCTTCAGCGATCGGCAGATCGTACAGGCTTTGGCAGTGGGGGGCCTGATCGGCAATCTGGTGAAGACCAATGCCTCCATTTCCGGGGCAGAATGCGGCTGCCAGGCCGAAATCGGCACCGCCTGCGCCATGGCGGCGGCAGCCCTGGGCGAGTTGTTCCAGCTTTCTTTGGAAAAGATCGAATATGCGGCCGAGGTGGCCATCGAGCATCATTTGGGGCTCACCTGTGATCCCATTAACGGCCTGGTACAGATCCCCTGTATCGAACGTAACGCCGTTGCGGCCATGCGGGCCATCAACGCCGTCAGCCTTTCCAGTTTTTTAAGCGGTTCCCGAAAAATCTCTCTGGATAAGGTTATTGTTGCCATGAAAGAAACCGGCAGGGATCTGGCGCGTCAGTATCGGGAAACCAGTGAGGGAGGTTTGGCGAAAATTGAACTTAAATAAAATGGATGCACTGCATTTTTGCCCCGAGGATGGCTTTTTCGGCGATCCAATGCCCATGTATCACGATGGGGTCTATCACGTTTATTATTGCAAGCGTTATCGGGACGGAAAAACCGGCTGGGGCCATCTTTCCAGCCGGGATCTTCTGAACTGGGAGGAGCACCCCGATCCCTTTGCGCCCGGCGCCACCACCAAAACCGGTTGTGTGATTTGGGCAGAGGGGAATTTCCACGCCTATTTTGTGGTAAAAAATGAGCAGGGATGGGAAATGCGTCATTCCGTCAGCAAGGACGGGATAGAATTCCCAATGCCCGGGGATTTTTGCTTTACCCCGGATGAACGCTATGAAAACGGCAAACTCTGGCGGGATCCTGCGGTGATTTTTGATGAAGAAGCGGGTCTTTACCGAATGGTTTTTTGCGCCAAGGCCGCCAATCAAGGGGCGCCCAATTGTTTTGGCGGCGGCATCGGCTATGCCGAAAGCCGGAACCTGATCCATTGGGAACTGAAGGAGCCTTTGGAACTGCCGGAGGTGGCCACCTCGGTGGAATGTCCGGAACTGTTCCCCTATGAGGATCGTTGGGTCCTGCTTTATTTCTGGCACGATACCCGGTTCCGGATGGCGGATACCCCGAAGGGGCCTTGGAAGCGGGGCAAGGTTCTTTCCCCCGATGGGTTCAACTTTTTGGCGGCCCGCCGCCTTTTTGACGGGGAGCGCCAGTTGCTCTTTGGCTGGATCTCCCGTAAGAATTGCGATTGTGCCCCCTATACCTGGGGTGGAAATATGCTGTTTCCCCGGGAACTGACCTTTGAAAACGGCACTCCCAAGACCCGCTTTGCCCGGGAACTGGATGGACTGTTTGCCCAAAAGGCTGAAGGGGAGTTGATTCCCTGCGCCGGCCAATGGCAACAGGAAAACGGTTCTGTTAAAGTCAATGCGCCCGTTGGAGGAGCTTTGGCTCATTTTGAAGCATTACCCGAGCGGTTCTTGCTCAAAACCACCCTGGTATTTTCAACCGAATATATGTCTGCCGGCATCATCTTTGGCGGCAAGCCCGGCCATTCCGGCAAAAAAGAAGAAATTCTGGATGACGGTTATATCCTATATTATGAGCCCGCCGAAGGGGTTTTGCGCCTGCGGGAGCATTATGAATGGGATCAGCGGCCGGATCTGGCGATTTTACCCTGGCAAACCGGGGAGGATCTTTCCGTGGAACTGGAGATTCTTTGCGATAAAAATATTGTGGAAATTTCCGTGGGCAAAAGCCAGACGATGGTTTATCGGTCCTTTAAGGGGCTGGAGGGTGCTCTGGGCCTTTTGGTACAGGATGGCGCCTGCGAATTTAAAGATCTTGAAATTCTGATAGAGAGGGAATCATGAAAAACTATCTAAATTACTCCTATGAACAATTAAAAAAATTCTGCGACGATGCCTTTGAAAAATTCGGCTTCAATCAGGAAGAGGCGGGCATCATCACCGATGTGTTGCTGTTGGCAGACCTGTTCGGCATCGAATCCCACGGCACCCAGCGATTGGTGCGGTATCATAAGGATATTGCCAAGGGGTTGATCCGGGTGGAAGGCAAGCCCGAGGTGGTGTTTGAAACCCCCGTTTCCGCCGTAATCGACGGCCACGACGGCATGGGTCAGGTGATTGGTCATTATGCCATGAAACTGGCCATCGAAAAAGCCAAAAAAAGCGGAATTGCGATGGTTTCCGTTCGCAATTCCACCCACTATGGCATCGCCGGCTATTATACCAAAATGGCCTGCGATGAGGGGTTGATCGGCATTTCTACCACCAATACCACCGCCATTATGGTTCCCACCTATGGGCGCCAGGCGATGCTGGGTTCCAACCCTATTGCCTTTGCCTTTCCGGCAGAGCCCACTCCCTTCCTCTTCGATGCCTCCACCACCGTGGTAACCCGGGGCAAATTGGAAGTGTATAATAAGTTGGATAAACCTTTGCACGATGGTTGGGCCATTGACAGCACCGGCAACGAATCCACCGATGCGGAGCGGGTACTGAACTGTATTATTCATAAAGAGGGTGGCGGCATCCTGCCTCTGGGCGGCTCCACCGAGGACAGCGGTAGTCATAAGGGCTATGGCTGGGGAATGGTGGCAGAGCTGTTCAGCTCCATCGTTTCTCTGGGCACCACCTCCGATCAGACCAACGTAGGGGGCAAGGGCGGCATCTGCCACGGCTTTATGGTCATCGATCCAAAAATCTTTGGGGATGCGGAGGCGATCAAAAAGCATCTTTCCGGCTATCTGGAAGCCCTGCGCAATTCCCCCAAGGCCGAAGGACAGGAGCGCATCTATACCCACGGCGAAAAGGAAATTGCCGCTATGGCCGACCGAATGAAAAACGGGATCGAGGTCAATGTGAATACCGTTGCCGAAATGCGGGATCTGGCCCAATATCTGAATATGGATGTAACCACCTACCTGGGGGAAGAGGCCCTTTCTATAAAAGGAAAAGAAAGCCTCTACCAATAATAAAACCTTGAAGGGGAAAAAGGGTAGGGGCGACCATCGGTCGTCCGGCCTTCCGGTTTTATAAATAGAATATTCCCCCCTTTATTTTTCATATTTAGTATGATATACTATAAACTGTAAAGAAAACATCTTACATTATATATAGAAAGAATGGTGATTGAATGGATAAGATCATCGTAAACGGGCCCTGCGTTCTGAACGGCGAGGTTGAAATTGTCGGCGGAAAAAATGCAGTGGTGGCCATCCTGCCGGCGGCAATGCTGGTGGATGGAGTCTGTCGGATCGAAAATGTTCCCCATATCAGTGATGTGGATAACATCTGCAACATCCTGATCGCAATGGGCGCCCGGGTAAAGCATCCGGACCCCCGCACCCTGGAGGTGGATTGCTCCCCGGTGCGCAGCAGTCAGGTCCCTTATGAATATGCCCGCAAATTCCGGGCTTCCTATTATTTCCTGGGTGCTTTGCTGGGGCGCTTTGGAGAGGCTACCGTGGCCTTGCGCGGCGGCTGTCATCTGGGAGCCCGGCCCATCGACCAGCATAATAAGGATTTTGGACAATTGGGCGCCAAGGTGGAAGTGGAGCACGGCGACGTGATCTGTAAAGCCGAAAAATTGGTGGCTAACGATATATACCTGGATATGGTTTCGGTGGGGGCCACCATCAATGCGATGCTGGCGGCGGTAAAGGCTGAGGGCCTTACGGTGATCGAAAATG
Organism: Eubacteriales bacterium; assembly: GCA_045659565.1. Taxonomy (GTDB): domain Bacteria; phylum Bacillota; class Clostridia; order Oscillospirales; family QAKW01; genus QAKW01. The sequence goes on from JAZOXD010000266.1 coordinate 7,136, forward strand.
TGGCCAAGGAGCCTGATATCGGAGATGTGGCCAACTTCCTGAACTCCATGGGGGCGAATATC
>JAZOXD010000267.1:0-3624 GCA_045659565.1 Eubacteriales bacterium
AAAGGGCGAAGCAGAGTGGTAACACGGTTATGGTTTAACTGTCCCTGCATCCCTATGGGGTGCAGGGATTTTTTGTGTTAAATAATTTTTTAATGAGGTAAAGAACGATGAAAAAAGTATTGTCCCTGATTTTGGTGTTGATGCTGTTGTTGAGCCTGGCTTCCTGCGGCAACGCCACCAAGATCAAAGTCAACCCTGATAAAAGTGAGTATGTGGTTGGCATCTGCCAACTGGTTACCCACGATTCCTTGGACCAGGCTACTCTGGGCTTTAAGGAAGCTTTAACCCAGGCCCTGAAAGCCGAAGGCAGAACCGTTCAGTTTAAAGATCAGAACGGCCAAGGTGATACCAACACCTGCGTAACCATCGTGAACAGCTTTGTTTCTGACGATGTGGATCTGATTATGGGCAATGCAACTCCCGCCCTGCAGGCCGCATATAACGCCACCCAGACTATCCCTGTGCTGGGCACCTCCATTACTGAATACGGCGTTGCTCTGGGAATGAAGGATTTTAGCGGCGTGCCCGGCAATAACGTTTCCGGAACCTCTGACCTGGCTCCTTTGGAGGATCAGGCCCAGATGCTGATCGACGTTCTTAAATTGAAAACCGGCGCCACCGTTGGTATTCTCTATTGCTCTGCCGAAGCCAACTCTGCTTATCAGTACGATGTGGTCAAGGGCTATCTGGAAGGCAAGGGAATGGTAGTAAACGAATATAAGTTCTCCGAATCTACCGAACTGCAGGGAATTGTGACCAAGGCTTCCTCCGAATGCGATGCGATCTATGTTCCCACCGATAACACCGTCGCTTCCAACGACGAAACTCTCCGCAATATCTGCGGTCCCGCTAAAACTCCTGTTTTCACCGGCTATGAGAGCGATGTTTGCTTCGCTACCCTGGCCATCAGCTACTATAACATCGGCGCCGAAACCGGTAAAATGGCTGCCGAAATCCTGTTGGGTAAATCTGACGTAACCGAAATGGCAATCCGTTATGATTCTGCCCCGGTTAAAAAATACAATAAGGCCATCTGCGATGAGCTGGGCATCGATACCGCCGCTCTTGACACCGCAGGCTATGTGGCCCGTACTGCGGAGTAATTTTAAATGAATTTTTTGGCTTTATTAAACTCGTTGCCCGGCGCAATTGCGCAGGGACTCATTTGGGGCATTATGGCCATCGGCCTTTATGTTTCTTATAAGATCTTGGATATCGCCGATCTTACGGTAGACGGCTCTATCTGTACCGGCGCCTGCGTTTGCGCCATCCTGCTTTCCAATGGTGTGAATGTATTTGTTTGCCTGTTGGTGGCTTTTGTGGCCGGCCTGCTGGCAGGGATGATCACCGGTTTGTTTCATACCGTTATGGGCATTCCGGGCATTCTCTCCGGCATTTTGACCCAATTAATCCTTTGGTCCCTGAACCTGAAAATTTTGGGAAAGGCGAACCTTTCCATCAGCGCTCGGAACCATTTCGTGTTGCTCACCCAGATGAATAATCCCGTCGCCATTGGGGTGGCTGCTCTGTTCTGTGTGCTGGTGATCGTGCTGCTGTTCCTGTTTTTCTATACCGAGATTGGCCTCTCTGTTAAATCCACCGGTGATAACCCGGATATGAGCGAGGCCCAGGGCGTTAATGTCAAATTCAATAAGGTTTTGGGCTTGGCGATCTCCAATGGCCTGGTGGCTCTCTCCGGGGCCCTTCTGGCCCAATACCAGGGCTTTGCCGATATCAATATGGGCCGTGGCGCCATTGTAATCGGTCTGGCCGCCATCATCATCGGCCTTTCCGTTTCTTTAAAGATCAAGCCTAATTTCGTGGTCAGCCTCATCGGTGTGGTGGGGGGCAGCATTGCCTACTACCTGGTGTATACCTTTGTAATCTGGCTGGGCCTGGATACCGATCTTCTGAAGATGCTCTCTGCCGTGGTGGTAGCCATCTTCCTGGCCCTGCCTTATCTGAAACGTCAGTATTTCACCAAACCCAAGATTCCCGAAGAACTGATGGAAGAGGGGGTGAGCGCCGATGCTTAAAATCACTAATCTTTATAAAACCTTTAACCCGAACACCATTAACGAAAAACGGGCCCTTTCCAATCTGAACTTGCACCTGAAGGAAGGGGATTTCGTAACAGTCATTGGCGGTAACGGTGCCGGGAAAAGCACCATGCTCAACGCTATTTCGGGGGTATGGAAGCCTGATTACGGCACAATCGAGATTGGCGGCGTAAACGTCACCAACCTGCCCGCCTATAAACGTGCCGCTCTCCTTTGCCGTGTGTTCCAGGATCCCATGAAGGGATCCGCCCCGGATATGGAAATTGCCGAAAATCTGGCCATTGCCGACCGTCGGGGTCAAAAACGCCGGCTGGTTTGGGGCTGTACCAAAAAGGATCGGGAAACCTATAAAAAGCTTCTGGCCCAATTGGATCTGGGCCTGGAGGAGCGCTTATCCTCCAAGGTGGGCCTGCTTTCCGGCGGCCAGCGCCAGGCTGTTACCTTGCTGATGGCGGCTCTGAAGAACCCCAAACTTCTGTTGCTGGATGAACACACCGCCGCCCTGGACCCCAAAACCGCCGCCAAGGTGCTGGAGATTACCAATAAATTGGTAACGGAAAATAAACTCACCACCTTGATGATTACCCATAATATGCACGACGCCATTGCCTATGGCAACCGCTTGATTATGATGCACGAAGGCCGTGTTGTGGTGGATGTGGAAGGGGAAGAGAAGAAAAAACTCACCATCGAAACCCTGCTGAACCTGTTTGAACAAAACAGCGGCAGCGCTTTCACCAGCGATAAAGAAATTTTATCTAAATAAATAAAAAAACGGCTTGTTTTCACAAGTCGTTTTTTGTTTGGTGGAGACGAAGAGGATCGAACTCTCGACCTTACGGATGCGAACCGTACGCTCTCCCAGCTGAGCTACGCCCCCACGGGTATCAATATTATAATATAGGAAAACACCTCTGTCAAGAAGCATTTCCTTGACAATCTTCCTGTGTCCATATATAATACGCTTGAAAAAGGAAATGAAGGAGTTTACTTATGAAGCCCATTGAAATCATCGCCCAAAGCGTGGGTATCCTGGCCATGGCCATGAACATTATGTCTTATCAGCAAAAAAAGCAAAAGGGCATCATCGCCTTCCAATTATGCGGCGGCTTTTTGTTTACTATAAACTATCTGCTTCTGGGTGCTATGGTGGGCAGTCTGCTGAATCTTATCGCGGTGATCCGTGCTGTGGTCTACCTGAATAAAGAAAAACTCAAAAGTAATCGGTGGCCCTGGTTTTTCGGCTTTTTGGCCACTTACCTGGCGGTTTACGTGCTGAGTTTCACCGTGTTCGGGAAGCCTGTTACCCCCTTGAATCTTTTTGTGGAGGTTCTTCCCGTGGTGGGGATGGTGGCATCCAACCTGGGCTTTATGGCGAAAGACGGCAAAGCGGTCCGCCGCTTCTCCCTGGTCAGTTCCCCCTCCTGGCTGGTTTATAATGTTTTTGCCTTCTCCGTGGGGGCCATTATCTGTGAAGTTCTCAGCCTGGTTTCTATCCTTATCGGCATGTTCCGTCACGATCGTAAAAAGCAGGCGTAAGAATGAACTATTGGCAGGAATCCCC
>JAZOXD010000268.1:0-2180 GCA_045659565.1 Eubacteriales bacterium
TGTCTTCCTAAGACCGCTTGGCCTCCGACTTTCTATCGGTTCAAAAAAGGCTTTAACGGCGAATTCACAGAATTCATCGGTGAAATGGATCTGGTCTATAATCCCCTGATGCTGGCCTGGTCCAAATGGGGTAGTAAGGCCTATCGTCGGTTGAATATGCTGCTCTTTAAATTAAAACACAGAGGTTAATATGGCACGACTGGTCATTCAAAAAAAAGATATATTGGAAAACTATCGGCTGTTCAGTAAAGATGGTCCGGTCATTCCGGTACTAAAGGCGAACGGATACGGCCTGGGGGCCGAGCCGCTGTTTGAACTTTTAAAAGAGGAAGGTGTCACTCTGATGGCGGTCAGCCGCCTGGACGAAGCCCTGCCCTTACTGGGCAAGGGGGTAGAGATCCTGGTGCTTTCTTGCAATCGAACCGCAGATTATGCCGACCGCATTCTGGAACTGGATTTCACTGCTGCGGTGGATACTTTGGAATTTGCACAGCTGCTTTCTCAAAAGGCAGAAGCCGCCGGCAAAAAAGCTCGGGTGCATATCAAGGTGGATACCGGGATGGGTCGTTTTGGATTCCTGCCGAAGCAGGTAGATGATATTGCTGCGGTTTGGGCCCTGCCGGGGCTGGAGGTCGTTGGCATCTTCACCCATTGCTACGCCGCCTTTTTGAAAGGACACACCACTGCGATCCAGCACTCTGCGTTCGTCAGCCTGAACCTGCAGCTGGATAATCGGGGCATCAAATTGCCTCTTTGGCATTTTGCCAACTCCTCTGCGGCCCAATGCGGCGAACGCTATCGCGAGGATGCGGTGCGAATCGGCTCTGCGCTGACCGGTCGCCTGCCCTTGAAAAGTGAACTGGTTTTGAAAAAAGTGGGGCGCTTTGAGGCCGAGATTTTGGCTATCCGCCAACTGCCTGCAGGCAGTAATTTGGGCTATGGTGCTGTTTGCACCCTAAAAAAAGAAACCCGCATTGCGGTGGTTGCCGCCGGCACGGCCGATGGCCTTTTGCGTACCACCGAACGTACACTGTTCCGGCCGGTGGATATTCTTCGCTACTTATATAACGATTTAAAGCTCTTTATGAAAAAGCCCGCTTTTTGGGGGCTGGTTAATGGTCGCAGGGTCAAAATGCTGGGGCGTCCGGCTACCACTCATTGCTTTTTTGATGTGACGAATATCCCCTGTAAGGAAGGGGACTGGGTGGTAATGGAGATGCCTCCTCTGAAGGTGGATGCCACCGTGGAGCGGATCTATGAATAAACTGCTTGGAAACGAAATGATCAACCGGGAACTGGAGCAGGGGCTTCGGGGCCACGCTTATTTGCTTTGCGGCGAGGCCGGAATGGGCAAAAAGACCCTGGCTCGGTTGATGGCCGCTCAAATTACCGAAGATACCCGGGGCAAAGCCCTGCGGGATGAGCATCCGGATGTACTTTGGCTCCGGCCGGAGGAACCGGGCAAACTGATCAAAGTGGATGCGGTGCGGGAATTCCGCCGCGAAGCGTATGTAGCCCCCAACGAAGCGCCCAAAAAGGTTCTGATCATCAGCCATTGCGAACTTTTGAACGATGGTGGACAAAATGCGGTGCTGAAGGTGCTGGAAGAACCCCCTTCTCATGCGGTATTCATTCTGCTCACCCCCAATCGCGAGGTGTTGCTGCCCACCGTCCGTTCCCGCTGTACCATATGGGAAATGCAGCCGGTGGGGGAGGCTGAAGGTCTTAATTATCTTCAAACCCGTCACCCGGAGGCAGAAAATCTTTGCTCCTTATTGCGAGCGGCAGAGGGCAATCTGGGCCGTGCAGAGGAATATCTGGATGGCGGCACTTTGCTGGAATACGGCGAAATGGGTGTACGCTTTTTGGGGCGGCTTTGCCGCAATAAAAAGTTGGAGGCCGATCAACTGCTTTCCTCCTTGCCCAAGGGCGATTTTTCTGCCTTTTTGGATAGTTTTGCCCGCCTTACCCGGGATTTCCTGCTCTATAAAACCGGAAGCGACCCGGAAAATATTGTTTTTTCCGAAAGCATCTTGCAAATTAAGCCGTTTTTAGGTAGAATGAAATTGGAGCAGCTCTATCGAATGGCGCTTCTGACCAAAAACAGTAAAGATATGCTTTCCAATTACGGAAACGAAAATTTAGTAAAAACCTGCTTTATTGCAGAAATGGGAGAATTA
>JAZOXD010000269.1:0-2833 GCA_045659565.1 Eubacteriales bacterium
GTTATGGGTGGGCAAATAAGGAATCAGCGCATTGGCCAGCTGACTCACCGGCATAGATTGGATATAAACCTTGCCCGGGCCGGTAACCCGGGTATGGAACAACCCTTCGCCGCCGAAAAAGATATTTTTTGCCCCCTGTACCGGCTGAATATCCATCGTACAGCTTTCGCTCATAGCCGCCAGATATCCGGTGTCCAGCACGATGCTTTGGCCGGCGCCCAGAGTATATTCCTTGCAATGGCCGTCGATCTCCAAAAAGACCATACCGTTACCACTGATCTTTTGCATAATAAAGCCTTCACCGCCAAAGAAGCCCTTGCCCAACCGCTTTTGGAAATAAACCGAAAGGTCCAGCCCCTTTTCCATGGCCAAAAAGCCCCGCTTTTGCACTACGATCCCGTTACCGGGGGTTACCTGATAAGGAATGATAGAGCCCGGAAAGGAAGAAGCAAAGGCGATCATTCCCGCTCCGCCCATAGCGGTGTATTCGTTCATGAAAATAGATTCCCCGGAAAAGATCCGGCCAAAGGCTTTTTTCAGCCCGCCTCCGGTGTTGGTTTGCATTTGCATATTGGGACTCATCCAACTCATGGCGCCCCGCTCACTGCGCAGGGTTTCTCCCGCTTCCGGATAACAAATGACCACCGGCAGGTGGCCGCCTTCAATCTCATATCTCATCTTCATTTCCTCCTGTTTCGTTATTTTCAATGGCCGTTCCTTCTCCAAAAGAGAAAAAAGACCCATTTACCGTTCCCAAAGTGGAACTTTGCCCTTCATAAATCTGATCAAAGAGCGTCCGATCCACCGAATAAGTTTCCTCGCCGTCATCGGTCAGAAAAGTAACATTAAACACCAACTGATGGGCCGGTTCCCGTACACTGCGGCCGACATCAGCCATTTCTACCTTTTTCGCCAACACTGTCGCCCGGCGGAACTCCCCTTCCGGAAGCCCGGCGTCCGCCTCGTCCAGCTGCTGATATTCCCGGCGGCGACGGATAATCTTCCGCATTGGCGAGATCAGCCCCGCCACCATAAGCAATGTTACCATTACAAAACAAACCATCGAAATATTCATTGTCATCCTCTATTCTATATTCAGAATATGATATGCGCGTTCGTTTTCACACATGGCCGGAAAGGTCACATACCGAAGATTACCAAGCCTGCTTTCCATCCCGGGATGATAATGTCCTTGGTAAACCACCTTCACCTTTTGGCTTTTCGATAAAATGCGGTTTATTTCTTCCGCATTAAAAAGCTGATGATCCTCCCGCACATGGGGGTCGATATTCTGATGCATAAAAACATAAACATCCCCCGCCGCTTCCTCCAATTCCTTTTGTAAGGCTTCGGAATCGGGATAGAAGGTGTTCTTCCAATCGGAATCCCCGGGCAGATAGTGATTGCCGTTTTTGAAATAGCAAGCATCTAAAAATAATAGCGTTTTATCTCCTACCCTCAGGACCCATGGCTTAGTCAGCCCCAATATTTCATAAAATTCCCCTTCTGTGAAGGCAAATGCATCGTGGTTACCCATCAAACACACCGTTTTGATGGGGCTTTTATCAATCACTTTTGCAATCGACTTGAGATTTTCGATCTCTTTTTCGTGAAAATCTTCCTTATCAATCAAATCTCCCAAGCAAATAACCAAATCGCAGTTTTCTGCTTCAAAAGTCCCATAGGCTTGCTTAATTTTTTCCAGGGACCTGCTGTTATAACGCTTGCCGCAGGTAACCTCTTGGGAAGAATAGTGTGAATCCGTGAAGATCCCTATTTTCATTGTGATCGATCCTCCACTCACGCTTCCTTGAACATGGTACTATCGCCACATTTCTCGTTTTGCTGCTCCCCCATAATCATATCATATAAAGCATCGGCGAATAATGCATGCATCTCGGAACAGGGATGATTGATGCGATTGGCAAGAAGCAAGGTAATGTCTTCTGTTTCAGCCCGTTTTTTCCATTTGGAATAACAATTACAAACGGGGATGCCCATCTCTTCCGCCAGTTTGACTGCCGAATCAATATATTCATCCATTTTCCCGCTGTTTTGCATCTCAGCTGTTTTAAATGCATAATCCCTATATTGCACAGGGGTATCATCGGCAACATAGGTGTTCAGCATATTGGGTGTCATAAAGATGGCATCGCAACCGGCCTTCCGACAACGGTCAAAGATCTGTCGCAGCGCCTCCAGATAATCTTCCAGCGGCCGATTGACATCATTCAGCCCAAAGCAGATAATCACCAAATCCGGCTGATGGCTGAATACCTGCTTTTCCATTCTTTCAAGGGAGGCTTTTGCCGTTGTACCGCCAATGGATGCGTTGATCATATTCACCGGCATATAATCCCGGAATTGATTCAATTTTTTCTTCAGTAAATTCCAATATACATTTTCGTAATCATTATAACCGTTTACCGCACCGTGGGAAACGCTATCACCGAAAATCACAACATTGATGGGGCCATATTGCTCCAGCCCCGCTTTGTCAAACAGGATTTTTTCTTTGATCTGCATATCATCCGCTCCCTTTCAACTGAATCGTTTAATCTACATAAATACATCTTTCGCTGCGGGGGTTATTTTAATTTCATCGCCGCAAAATTGGGTGACGCCGCAAGTTTTTTCAATACCAAAACCGAAAAATGATACTTCTGCACATTTATCATCTCATAGGAATTATATCACATGTCCGGATTTTTTCAATATCAATTATCGATCAAAGGGCGGTTCAAAGCAAATAAAAATACCACCCTATAGGGTGGTATTTTTATTTGGCTGTTAAGAACCATTTAGATGCTACTTGTTTTTATCAATTTGTTTA
>JAZOXD010000270.1:0-2534 GCA_045659565.1 Eubacteriales bacterium
TTCTTTGGGAATGTTGTTGATGGCGGCTCCCGAACCCCGTGTGCGGTTGGAAAAAGCCCTGAAAAAGGCCGGCCTGCCGGTGAAATTTGACGTGGATAAGGAACGGGTGATCAATGCGTTGGCAATGGATAAAAAGGTGTCCGGCAATCAGATTACGGTGGTTTCTGTGCCGAAGATCGGCTCTTTTGCCTTTGAAACCCTTTCTTTGAAAGAAATGCAAAAACGGATGGAGGAGGTACTCTGATGAAAAATACCTTCGGAAACAATATTTCGATTACGATATATGGTGAAAGCCACGGCCCCTCTGTAGGGGTGGTTCTGGATGGCCTTGCACCCGGTCTTTCGGTAGATGCCGAGTTGATCGCTGCACAATTGGATAAGCGCCGTCCTGCCGGTAAGATCTCAACCACACGGAAGGAGATGGATGAATTTACGCTGGAAAGCGGGGTATTCAACGGCTTTACCACAGGAACCCCACTTTGCATTCGAATTCCCAATACCGCTCAACATTCCAAGGATTATAGTGCTACCCGCAGTCTGGCCCGCCCGGGCCATGCGGACTATACCGCCTATTGTAAATACCACGGATTCGAGGATTATCGGGGTGGTGGTCATTTCAGCGGTCGTATTACTGCCGGCTTGGTGGCTGCAGGAGGAATCTTGTTGCCCGCGCTGGAAAAAAAGGGGATTCGCATCGCCACTCATATGCGCCGTTGCGCCGGGATTGAGGATCGCAGCTTTGAAGATTATGCAGCTGATTTCGATGCTCTGAAAAATAGCAATTTCCCTGTTCTTTCTGCAAATTCCGCCCAAGAAATGAAAGAGAATATCGAAAAAGCCGCCGCTGTCGGCGATAGCGTGGGTGGTGTTTTGGAAACCGCCATTCTCGGCCTTCCTGCCGGGGTGGGGGAACCCTGGTTCGATGGGTTGGAAAGCCTGCTTTCCCATGGCATTTTCAGTATTCCTGCCGTCAAGGGCGTTTCTTTTGGCGATGGATTTTCCATGGCCGATCTTAAGGGGAGCGTTGCCAATGATCCCTTCCGAAGGGAAGGGGGCAAAACCGTCACCTCCAAGAACAGTAACGGTGGCATCAACGGCGGTATTTCCAATGGAATGCCGGTTTTGATCCAAACCGCTATTAAACCCACTCCCTCTATCTATCAAAAACAACAAACGGTTGATTTTATAAAAGGCGAAAATGCTGAACTGTTAATCGAAGGTCGCCACGATCCCTGCATCGTTCATCGGGCGGCGGTGGTGGTGGATAGCATCTGCGCTTTGGTGATTGCCGATGCTCTGGCCACCCGCTACGGAACAGATTGGCTGGTGGCGGAATGAACTATGGTTGTATCGGCGAAAAATTAGGCCATAGCTTTTCCCGGGAAATCCACCAACGTCTGGCAGATTATACTTACGAACTGAAAGAATTGGCTCCCCAAGAGGTGGAAGCCTTTATGCAGCGCAAGGATTTTTCTGCTATTAATGTCACGATCCCTTATAAGCAAGCAGTGATCCCGTTTTTAGACGAGATTAGCCCCCGGGCCAAGGCCATCGGGGCAGTTAACACGATCGTCAATAAAAACGGCAAACTTTATGGCTATAATACGGATTTTTTAGGAATGCAAGCCTTGCTTCGATTCATCGGTGTGGATCCCAAGGGTAAAAAGGCGTTGATTCTGGGGAGCGGCGGAACCTCCCGCACTGCCCAGGCGGTCTGTCGCGAAATGGGCGCCGCCGAGGTTTTTGTGGTCTCCCGGGGCGGTCAAGAGGGAATTACCTATGAAGAAGCCCGGAAAAATCACCGCGATGCTTCAATTGTCATAAATACGACACCCTGTGGAATGTACCCGAATATCGATGGTAATCCTATCAAGTTAAATAACTTTACAGCGATAGAGGGGCTGATCGATGCGGTCTATAACCCCCTGCGCACCCAATTGGTCAGCGATGCCCTGGAAATGGGCATTCCTGCCGCAGGCGGCCTTTATATGTTGGTGGCTCAGGCAGTGTATGCGGTGGAATTTTTTCTGGATCGAAAGGTACCTGCCGCTGAGATTGATCGAATCTACAAGGAACTGATGCTGGAAAAAGAAAATGTGGTGCTCACCGGGATGCCCGGTGCCGGTAAATCCACCGTAGGTCGTCTGCTTGCCGAAAAACTGAATAAAAAGTTTTTGGACACCGATGATCTGATCACCCAAACCACCGGCAAAAAGCCCGGCGAGATCATCGAGCAAGAAGGGGAACCTGCCTTCCGGGAATTGGAAAGCCGGATCATCCGGGAACAGGTTGCTGCTTTAAACGGTTATGTGATCGCCACCGGCGGTGGCGTGATCTTGCGGGATGAAAATGTGCGAAATTTGAAATTAAACGGTAGATTTTGTTTTTTGAACCGCCCGTTGGAAACGATAAAGCCCACAGCCAGCCGCCCTTTATCCCAAAATCGCGAACTTTTGCAAAAGCGCTTTAAGGAACGCTATCCCCGCTATATGTCAACGGCTGATTTCAGCGTTGTTTCCGGGGAAACGGCGGTT
>JAZOXD010000271.1:0-5284 GCA_045659565.1 Eubacteriales bacterium
GCCCTTTGCGTGAACCCCGAAGAAACCTATTGCAAGGTGCAGGCTGCAGATGGCTACACCTATTATATGGCCGAAGCCCTTTTGGACCGTGTTTTGGGCAAGCTGGCCGAGGAAGGCAAGGATGCCTACACCATTTTAGAGACCTATTGCGGCAAGGATCTGGAATACAAGGAATATGAGCCCCTTTTTGATTTTGTGAAGCCGGTTTGCGAAAAGCAGAACAAAAAGGGCCATTATGTGACCTGCGATAACTATGTTACCATGACCGACGGTACCGGTATTGTACACATCGCCCCCGCCTTTGGTGAGGACGACGCCAATGTGGGCCGGAAATATGATCTGCCGTTTGTGCAGTTCGTTGACGGCAAGGGCGAGCTGACCGCAGAGACCCCCTATGTGGGCGTTTTTGTGAAGAAGGCCGACCCCTTGGTGCTGACCGATCTGGACAAAGCGGGTCTGCTCTTTGATGCGCCTAAGTTTGAGCATGATTATCCCTTCTGCTGGCGCTGTGATACCCCGCTGATCTATTATGCAAGAGAATCCTGGTTCATCAAGATGACTCAGGTGCGGGAAAATCTGATCCGCAACAACAACACCATCAACTGGATCCCCGAATCCATCGGTAAGGGTCGGTTTGGCGACTGGTTGGAAAATGTGCAGGATTGGGGTCTTTCCCGGAACCGTTATTGGGGTACTCCCCTGAATATCTGGACCTGTGAATGCGGCCACATTCATTCCATCGGCAGCATTGAAGAACTCAAGAGCATGAGCAACAACTGCCCCGAGGATATTGAACTGCACCGTCCGTTCATCGACGCTGTCACCATCACCTGCCCCCATTGCGGCAAGGAAATGCATCGGGTGCCGGAGGTTATTGACTGCTGGTTCGATTCCGGCTCTATGCCCTTTGCCCAGCATCATTATCCCTTTGAAAACAAAGAACTCTTTGAATCCCAGTTCCCCGCAGACTTTATCTGCGAGGGTGTGGATCAGACCCGTGGTTGGTTCTATTCCCTGCTGGCCATTTCTACCCTGATTTTTGATCAGGCCCCCTATAAGAACGTCATCGTTCTGGGCCACGTTCAGGATAAGGATGGCCAGAAGATGAGTAAATCCAAGGGCAATGCGGTGGATCCCTTTGGGGCTTTGGAAAAGCACGGGGCTGTTGCCATCCGCTGGTATTTCTACACCAACTCTGCCCCCTGGCTGCCCAACCGCTTCCACGACAAGGCCGTGACCGAGGGTCAGCGCAAGTTTATGGGTACCCTTTGGAACACCTACGCCTTCTTTACTCTTTATGCCAACATCGATAACTTTGATGCTACCCAATACAAATTGGAGGATTGTGCCCTGACCGTTATGGACCGTTGGGTGCTTTCCAAACTGAACACCATGGTGAAAACCGTAGACAACCATCTGGCCAATTATCGGGTGCCTGAAGCAGCCCGGGCTTTGGATGAGTTTGTGGATGAGCTGAGCAACTGGTATGTGCGCCGGGGCAGAGAGCGCTATTGGGCGCCGGGTATGGAAGCGGATAAGATCGCCGCTTATATGACCCTTTACCACGCTTTGGTGACCGTAACCAAGGCCGCCGCCCCCATGGTTCCCTTTATGACCGAGAACATTTACCAGAACCTGGTTCGTTCCATCGATAAAACTGCCCCCGAAAGCGTACATCTTTGCGATTTCCCTGTGGCTGACGAAAGCCGGATCGATGCCAACCTGGAATACAACATGGAGCAGCTGCTCAATATCGTTGTTTTGGGCCGGGCCGCCCGGAATGGCTCCGGACGGAAAAACCGTCAGCCCTTGGCCGCCATGTATGTGGAGAGCGAGACCGCTCTGGACGAAGAGTTCACCGCCATTATTCTGGACGAGCTGAACGTAAAGAGCGTGGTTTATAAGACCGATCTTTCTGAATTCCTTTCTTATGAATTCAAGCCCCAACTGAAAACCGTTGGTCCCAAATACGGCAAGCAGTTGAATGAGATCCGCACCGCTCTGGCTGAACTGGACGGTTCTGCCGCCAAGGCCGAGTTGGATGACATCGGCGCTTTGGTCCTAAATCTGGCCGGCGGCACGGTGAAGCTACTGCCTGAGGATCTTTTGATCAGCATTGCCCAGAAGGAAGGCTTCCATACCGTGAAGGATAAGGGCTGCACCGTTGTTCTGGACATCAATCTGACTGAAGAATTGATTCGGGAAGGCTTTATCCGGGAGTTGATCTCCAAGGTTCAGACCATGCGGAAGGATTCCGGCTTTGAAGTAACCGACCACATTAAGATCTATGCCGCAGGCAACGATAAGCTGCTGGCCCTTCTGAAGGAAGAATTCAAGGAGATCGCCGATAACACCCTGGCCGACGAGCTGGCCGACGGCGAAATCGCACCTGAATTCTCTAAGGAATGGGATATCAACGGCGAAAAGATCACCCTGGGTGTGGAAAAATTATAAAGATTATATAAGGATCTTTTTGAAAAAAAGGTTCTTATGATCCACAAAAACTTTCAAGGGAGGTGCCTTTTATACGAGGCACCTCCCTTTTTACTTGAAAGATGAAAATTGTTATGATATACTGACGTTATAACTGTGCAGGAGGATTAAATGATGAAAGATTATTACCAGGGCGAAGATCCCTTTTTCTTTCGATTCCCCATTGAGGGAGATTGCCTGAACAAATACGACGGCGAAGAAACTGCCCGGGGACTGAAGGTAGAGGTCGCTATCTGTGGCCGGCCGGACGGAGATATTTTGATCAACGGCAAGCCTGCCACTAAAAACGGCAGTTTTTATCTTTGCCCGGTGCGGTTAAAGTGGGGTAAAAATATTCTTTCCCTGCAGGATCAGAACAGTGGGTTCCGTTCGGAGATCGCCGTTTACCGTTTACGGAATGCGGTGGATCGTTACCGAATCTCCAGCGACGATAATATTCTGTTTTTAAAGGACATCACCGATCATCGGGATACCTATACCTCCATTTTTGATAATCCCTATCTGGCGGTTTACAAAAAAGCCCACGATCTTTACGATGCCAAGGTGCACCTGAATCTCTATTACCGCTATACCGAGGAGGAAATGGAGGATTTTGCGCAGCACAAAGAATATTTTGATCTTTCGATGATGACCGATAAATTCAAGGCAGAATGGCAAGCCAACGCCCATTGGCTGAAGCTTTCCTTCCATGCAGACCGTAACTATCCCAATGCACCCTATAAAAACGCCACCGCCGAGCAGGTGACCCGGGATATGGAGCGGGTGCACAAGGAAATTCTGCGCTTTGCCGGGCCGGACAGCCTTTCGGTTGCCACCTCCCTGCACTTTGGCGCCGCCAACGAGGAAGTGACCCGGGCGCTCCGCAACGCGGGCTATCGGGCTTTAGCCGGCTATTTTCAATTCGACAAAAAAGGCAACACATCCGTTGCCTATCATTACCCCAAGGAGTTAGTGGCCCATATCGGCCAACGGGATTTCTGGCGGGACGAGCAGGCGGATATCCTTTTTGCCCGGATCGACCAGGTTCTGAATTTGGAAAAAGAGCCGGAACGGCTGATCGAAAAATTGGAAGAAATTTATCAGAATCCCCAGCGGGCCGGGTTCCTTTCCATTATGATGCACGAGGAATATTTTTATTCCGATTATAAAAAACATCGGCCGAAATTTGAGCAGTTGGTGCTGGAGCCCGCCAAGTGGTGCTACGAGCACGGATATCGGGGCTGCCTGCTGAGCGAGGTTTTGGCGGATGATTGATCACCCATTCCCGCCCCTATTCGATGAACATAGCGAAATTTTGATTTTAGGGAGTTTTCCTTCGGTTAAATCCCGGGAGCAAGCCTTCTTTTACGGCCATCCTCAGAATCGATTTTGGAAGGTTTTAGCAGGAGTTTTGGAAGAAGAAGTGCCCCGGAGCATTGGGGAAAAGAAAGTGTTTTTAAAAAAGCACCACATTGCCCTTTGGGATGTGATCGCCGCTTGCGAAATCACCGGCAGCAGCGACAGTTCCATAAAAAATGCAACCCCAAACGATCTGACCCCCATTCTGCAGGGAGCGCCCATCCGCCGAATTTTCACCAATGGACAAGCGGCCCACAAGGCCTATTGCCGCTGGCAGGAGCCGATCTTGAAGATCAAGGCGATCTGTCTGCCCTCTACCTCACCGGCCAATGCGGCTTGGAATTTGGATCGATTGGTGGAGGCGTGGAAAACGATTATAAAGTGACCCCTCATCCACCCAAGCGGTCCCCTTCCCTTTACACAAGGGAGGCTTGAAAAATGATAAAAGCCCGCGTGCTATTGCACGCGGGCTTGTTCTGTTTTGAGATTGGCAAAACAACCGTTCAGCGATTAATACTTACGCTTTCTGGCTGCTTCGGATTTCTTCTTTCTCTTAACGCTGGGCTTTTCGTAGTGCTCTCTCTTTCTGATTTCGGAGAGAACGCCGGACTTAGCGCATTGTCTTTTAAATCTTCTCAAAGCACTATCCAAGGATTCATTTTCCTTGATGCGGATTTCTGCCATTTGGTTTTCCCTCCCTCCGCTTTTGAAACGATCAACCTATGAAAACACAGGTACGACGATAATTATACAAAATCGCATAACAAATGTCAAGGATTTTTTACAGTAATTCTACAATTATTTTTTTATCGCACAAAGAGCAATGAACGGCACTGATTTCCCGATCAAAATGATCGATCATCTGCTGAGCAATTTCATCCTCTACATGGCGCTGGATAGCCCGTTTCAGGGAACGGGCGCCAAATTTGCGGTCGTAACCCTGATCAGCCAGGTGAGAAAGCACCTCATCGTCATAGGTGAAATCGATGGAACGCTGGGCCAGGGATTTTTTAAGATCATCCATCATGATCCCGGCGATGACCTGCACCGTTTCCTTCTCCAGGGGCTTGAAGGTGATAATCTCATCCACCCGGTTCACAAACTCGGGACGCAGGAATTTGAGCAATGCACGGGTAGCCTTATCCTTTTCCAGTTCCGATTCGCTGCGGTTAAATCCGGTGGCATTGGCGGTATCGGCGGTGGCATTGGTGGTCATCACGATCACGGTATTTTCAAAATTGATGACCCGACCCTGGGCGTCGGTCAATTTGCCGTCGTCCAGCATCTGGAGCATAATATTGAGTACATCCGGATGGGCCTTTTCGATTTCGTCGAACAGCACCACGCTATAAGGTTTGCGGCGGATCTTTTCCGTCAGCTGGCCCGCATCGTCATAGCCCACATAGCCCGGAGGAGCGCCGATCAGCTTGGAAACGGAATGCTTTTCCATATA
>JAZOXD010000272.1:0-3780 GCA_045659565.1 Eubacteriales bacterium
GGCGTTCATAGAACCACCATACTGAACGGTGATCTCCTCGGCAGCGGCGGCACCGAACATCTCGGCCACAGCGGCACGAACAAAGCCATTGCCTTCATCAGCCTGATCATCGGTGGCGGTTACGCCGGTACCAATGGCCCAAACGGGTTCATAGGCGATGATCACGTTCTTCAGTTGCTCTTCGGTTACGTTGGTAAGAGCCATTTTGGTCTGATACTTCAACAGAGTTTCGGTGTAGCCCAGTTCGCGCTGTTCCAAGGTTTCGCCCACGCAAACGATAGCCTTCAGACCGGCCTTCAGAGCGGCCAAAGTGCGCAGGTTTACGGTCTGGTCGGTTTCGCCGAAATACTGACGGCGTTCGCTATGACCGATTACTACATATTCCACGCCACAGGCGGTGAGCATCTCGGCGCTGATTTCGCCGGTATAGGCGCCCTTATCGGCCCAATGTACATTCTCGGCACCGATCTTGATATTGGAACCCTTAGCAGCTTCAATGGCGGCAGCGATATCCACATAGGGAACGCAGAGTACCACTTCACATTTAGCATCGGCCAACAGGGGCTTCATCTCGTTGATGAGAGCGGCGGTCTCGGCAGGGGTATTATTCATTTTCCAGTTACCGGCAATTACATATTTTCTCATTTCAAAATCTCCTTATAATGTTATTTAGGGTGGGATCGCTCCCACCCTATTTTGATTGATCTTACTTATCGTTCAGAGCTGCGATACCGGGCAGTTCCTTGCCTTCCAGGAATCCCAAGGAGGCGCCGCCACCGGTGGAAATATGGGTCATTTTATCGCCATAGCCCATGGAGTTAACAGCAGCTGCGCTATCGCCGCCGCCGATTACGGTTACAGCATCGGTTTCTGCCATAGCCTTAGCAACAGCCAGAGTACCCTTAGCCAAGGTGGGATTTTCAAACACGCCCATAGGACCGTTCCAAACAACAGTCTTGGCGGACTTAACAGCTTCAGCAAAGAGAGCGGCGGTCTTGGGACCGATATCCAGGCTCATCTTTTCAGCGGGGATCTTATCGGCATCCACGATCTCAACAGCGATTTCGGCATCGATGGGGTTGGGGAAATCAGCTGCGATGGTGCAGTCAACAGGCAGAAGGAGCTTCACGCCCTTTTCTTCGCCCTTCTACATCATTTCCTTGCAGTATTCGATCTTTTCTTCGTCCAGCAGGGAAGTACCAACGTTATAACCCTTAGCAGCCAGGAAGGTATAAGCCATACCGCCGCCAATGATCAAGGTGTCGGCTTTATTCAAAAGGTTTTCGATAACAGTGAGCTTATCGGCAACCTTGGCGCCGCCCAGAACGGTTACGAAGGGGCGAGCGGGAGCATCCACGGCGTTGCCCAGGTATTCCAGTTCTTTACCGATCAGGTAGCCGGCAACGGCTTCCTTTACGTGGCTTACCACACCAACGGTGGAGCAGTGAGCGCGGTGAGCGGTACCGAAAGCATCATTTACAAAAATATCGGCCAGGGAGCCCAGCTCGGCGCTGAGGGCTTCGCCGTTTTTGGTTTCTTCAGCACGGTAGCGGGTGTTCTGCAGCAGAACCACGTCGCCATCCTTCATAGCGGCAACAGCGGCCTTGGCATTTTCGCCAACCACATTATCATCAGCAGCGAAAACAACTTCCTTGCCCAGTTTTTCGCTCAAACGAGCGGCAACGGGAGCCAGGCTGCATTCGGGCTTGGGGTCGCCCTTGGGCTTACCCATATGGGAGCAAAGGATCACACGGGCGCCATCAGCAATCAGCTTTTCGATGGTGGGCAGAGCCGCATTGATGCGGTTCTCGTCGGTGATCACACCGTTTTTCAGGGGTACATTGAAATCGCAACGAACGAGGACGTTCTTGCCTTTCACGTTGATGTCGTCAACAGTTTTCTTGTTGTAAGCCATAACACGATCTCCTTTATTGAAAAAATATTATTTACTAACAGTTATCATATCATTATTTCGGGGATTTTGCAATCTTTCTTTTTTATTTTTTCCATTTTTTTCGTTTGTTATAAAAAATTCATAAGATAATAGTGGAAATGTTGTGGAATTTATGATATAATGAGCCCATTGATTATCGATAAGGAGCGAATTCCATGGGTTTATTTTCTAAACTGTTCGGTTCCCATTCCGATCGGGAACTCAAACATATTCAGCCGCTGGTGGATATGATTCTTGCCAAAGAAGATCATTATGCCGCCATGAGTGAGGAAGAACTGAAAAATCAGACCAATGTTTTAAAAGATCGCCTGGCCAATGGCGAAACGGTGGATGATATTCTGACCGATGCCTTTGCCGTTATGCGGGAGGCAGGTTGGCGGGTATTGGGGATGAAGCACTATCCCGTTCAGCTGATCGGCGGTATTGTTTTGCACCAGGGCCGTATCGCCGAAATGAAGACCGGCGAAGGTAAGACCTTGGTGGCCACCCTGCCCGCCTATTTGAATGCTTTGACCGGCGAGGGCGTTCACGTTGTTACGGTAAACGATTACCTGGCCCAACGGGACAGCGAATGGATGGGCAAGGTTTACCGGTACCTGGGATTAACAGTTGGCCTGGTGATCAACGGCCTGAAGCCTGATGAAAAGCGGGCCGCCTATGCCGCCGACATCACCTACGGAACCAACAACGAGTTCGGCTTTGATTATCTGCGGGACAACATGGCTCTTTACAAGACCAATCAATCCCAGCGTGGGCACGCCTTTGCCATTGTGGACGAGGTGGACTCTATCCTGATCGACGAAGCCCGAACTCCCCTGATCATCAGCGGTCAGGGCGCCCAATCCACCGAGCTTTATCACTTGGCAGACAATTTTGTAAAAGGACTTCGTTCTTTTAAGGCTGTTCGCACCGATGAAAAAGCGGATTACGACAGCTATGCAAAAAGTGAATACGATGAGATTCTGATGGGTCGTTACCTGACCAAGGAACAGCACGCAGAACTGAAAAATGCCGATTACCTGATTGAAGAAAAGAATAAAAACGCAACCCTGACTGCCCGGGGCGTTGCCAAGGCAGAGGAATTTTTCCATCTGGAAAACCTGGCCGATCCCGACAATATGGAAATCAGCCATCATATCAACCAAGCCCTGAAGGCCCGGGGTATTATGCACCGGGATATCGACTATGTGGTAAAAGACGGGCAGGTTCTGATCGTAGACGAATTCACCGGACGTATTATGTACGGCCGGCGATATAACCAAGGCCTGCACCAAGCCATTGAAGCCAAGGAAAACGTAAAGGTGGAAAAGGAGAGCAAAACCTTAGCCTCCATCACCTTGCAAAACTACTTCCGTCTTTATAAAAAGCTTTCCGGTATGACCGGTACCGCCTTGACGGAAGAAGATGAATTTCGGCACATTTATGCCCTGGACGTGGTGGAGATCCCCACCAATCGGCCCAATATCCGGGTGGACCATCCGGATGTGGTTTTCAAGACCGAAAAGGGCAAGTTCCTGAATGTAATCCAGCAGATTGCCGAATGTCACGAAAAAGGTCAGCCGGTGCTGGTGGGTACTATTTCGATTGAAAAGAGTGAACTTTTGAGCACCCTTTTGCGCAAGCAGGGGATCCCCCATCACGTTCTGAACGCCAAGCACCACGAAAAGGAAGCCCAGATTATTGCCCAGGCCGGCCAGTTTGGCGCAGTGACCATCGCCACCAATATGGCGGGCCGTGGTACTGATATTATGTTGGGTGGTAATGCGGAATATCTGGCTCAGGAGGAACTGCGGAAGAAGGGTTATGAGGAGGAAGTTATCTCCGAC
>JAZOXD010000273.1:0-4504 GCA_045659565.1 Eubacteriales bacterium
CAAAGCAGAGCGAATCTCCAACCGTTCGATACCCTTGGATTCGATGATATCCACATCAGCATCGTTCATCAAACGATCGTTGGGAACCAGCACCTCGCCGGTTTCTTCATCCACCACGGGATTTACCAGGAAACGGCCGATCAAACGATCACGGAGCTTTTCGATTACGGAATCGCCTTCGACGATCTTGGAAACCATAATACCCTGGGTGGTGCCGCAATCCTGCTCGCGGATAACAACATCCTGGGCAACGTCTACCAGACGACGGGTCAGATAACCGGAGTCGGCCGTACGCAGAGCGGTATCGGCCATACCCTTACGAGCACCTCTGGTGGAGATGAAATACTCCAGAACGTTCAGACCTTCACGGAAGTTTGCACGAATCGGAATTTCTACCGCCTTACCGGAGGTGTTGGCCATCAGACCACGCATACCGGCCAGCTGACGGATCTGGTTCATGCTACCACGAGCACCGGAGTTCGCCATCATAAAGATGGGGTTGAACTCATCCAGATAGTTCTTCAATTCATCGGTAACCAGCTTGGTGGTTTCATCCCAAGTCTTGATAACCAGATTATAGCGTTCTTCATCGGAGATCAAACCACGGCGATAGTTAGCGATGATCTTGGTGATCTTCTTATCGGCTTCGGCGATCAGTTCGTACTTTTTGGGAGGTACGGTCATATCGCTGGCAGCAACCGTGATGGAGCCGCGGGTAGAATACTTAAAGCCCTGGGCCTTAACCATATCCAGCATTTCGGCAGTAACGGTAGAGCCCTTGGTCTTGATTGCACGATAAATGATCTTATCCAGCACCTTCTTGGTAACCACTTCATCCACTTCCAGATCGAAGATCTTGGCGGGATCGGTTCTGTCCACCAGACCCAGATCCTGAGGAATGGCGTGGTTGAAGATCATCCGGCCGATGGTGCAGTTGATGATACGGCTTTCCATCTTGCCATTCCACTCCTTGGTTACCCGAACACGGATGGGAGCATGGAGACCGATTACGCCGTTATCATATGCAACGATGGCTTCATCTTCGTTCTTAAAGGCTTTCCCTTCGCCGGGCTCGTCATGTTTCATGATGGTGAGATAATAGGAGCCCAAAACCATATCCTGAGTAGGAACGGTTACAGGATGACCATCTTGGGGTTTCAACAGGTTGTTGGCAGAGAGCATCAGCATCCGGGCTTCAGCCTGGGCTTCTGCGGAAAGGGGCACGTGAACCGCCATCTGGTCGCCATCGAAGTCGGCGTTAAATGCAGTACATACCAGAGGATGCAGTTTCAGAGCACGGCCTTCTACCAATACGGGTTCGAAAGCCTGGATACCCAGTCTGTGCAGGGTGGGAGCACGGTTCAAAAGAACGGGATGATCCTTGATCACGCTTTCCAGCGCATCCCAAACCTCTTTGCGCATCCGCTCTACCATCTTCTTGGCAGATTTTACGTTGGTGGCCAGACCATCGGTAACCAGCTTCTTCATAACGAAGGGCTTAAAGAGTTCAATCGCCATTTCCTTGGGCAAGCCGCACTGATAAATCTTCAGTTCGGGACCTACCACGATTACGGAACGGCCGGAGTAGTCAACACGTTTACCCAACAGGTTCTGACGGAAGCGGCCTTGCTTACCCTTCAGCATATCGGAAAGGGACTTCAGGGGGCGATTATTCTGACCGGTTACGGGACGGCCGCGACGGCCGTTATCGATCAGGGCATCCACAGCCTGCTGCAGAATACGCTTTTCGTTCCGGATAATCACGTCGGGAGCGCTGAGTTCCAGCAATCTCTTCAAACGGTTATTACGGTTGATTACACGACGGTAAAGGTCGTTCAGGTCAGAAGTAGCGAAACGGCCGCCATCCAGCTGAACCATAGGACGGATCTCGGGCGGGATCACGGGGATCACATCCAAGATCATCCATTCGGGGCGGTTGCCGGAGGTACGGAAGGCTTCCACTACCTCTACCCTTTTGATCAGGCGGCTTCTCTTTTGACCGGTGGCGGTTTCCAACTCGGCCTTCAATTCAGTAGCCAACTGCTCCAGGTCAATTTCGCTGAGCAGCATTTTGATGGCTTCGGCACCCATCAGGGCTTCGAAATCATCTTCATAACGCTCCAGATACTGGGCGTATTCGGTATCGTTTAGGATCTGCTTCTTCAGAAGCGGAGTGTTACCGGGATCTACCACGATATAGGAATCGAAATAGAGGACCTTTTCCAAATCCTTGGGAGAAATGTCCAGCATCAAGCCCATCCGGGCGGGGATGCCCTTGAAATACCAAATGTGGGAAACAGGGGCAGCCAGCTCGATATGACCCATCCGCTCACGGCGAACCTTGGCTTTGGTTACTTCAACACCGCACTTTTCGCAGATCTTACCTTTAAATTTAATTCTCTTATACTTACCGCAATGGCATTCCCAGTCCTTGGTGGGCCCGAAGATCTTTTCGCAGTAAAGACCGTCTTTTTCAGGCTTCAGGGTACGATAGTTGATGGTTTCAGGCTTTGTTACCTCACCATAGGACCATTCACGGATCTTATCAGGAGATGCCAAACCGATTTTTACGGCTTCAAATGCATTATATTCCATATATTATATATTGACTCCTTTCGAACTGAATTCTGTTTAACAATTATTCTTCATCTTCGCTTTCGATGAGGGCATCCAGAGATTCCATCTCCAGTTCGCCGGGTTCATCATCCAGAAGACCATTAAACAGATTGTTCTCGTCGCCGTCTTCTTCATCATCCCAACCGTCTGCGCCATCGGTATCGGGCTCTTCATCGATGTCTGCAGGTTCATCCAGCAGGCTTTCCATATCAGCGCCGTCCTTGGCTCTTTCGCGGAAGCGGGATTCGTATACATCATCTTCATCCTCGAAGGTGTCCTTCAGGTCGATTTCTTCCATATTGGAATCCAGGCACTTGAAGTCCAGACTGAGAGCCTGCAGTTCCTTCACCATTACCTTGAAGGATTCGGGGATACCGGGTTCGGGAATATTCTGGCCCTTCACGATGGCTTCAGAGGCCTTCACACGGCCGGTAACGTCATCGGACTTGAGGGTGAGGATCTCCTGCAGAACAGAAGAAGCACCATAAGCCTCCAGGGCCCAAACTTCCATTTCACCAAAACGCTGACCGCCGAACTGGGCCTTACCGCCGAGAGGCTGTTGGGTTACCAGACTGTACGGACCGGTGGAACGGGCATGGATCTTATCATCAACCAGATGGTGCAGCTTCAGGTAGTAGGGGTAGCCGACAGTGACCAGATTGTCGAAGGGTTCGCCGGTACGGCCATCGTAGAGAACGGTCTTACCGTCTTCCCGCTTGCCGGCCAGTTTCAGGCATTCGCGGATATCGCTTTCCACAGCGCCATCGAACACAGGGGTCATTACCTTCCAGCCCAGGGCCTTTGCAGCATAACCCAAGTGAACTTCCAATACCTGACCGATGTTCATACGGGAAGGTACGCCCAGAGGATTCAGAACGATATCCAAAGGAGTACCATCGGGCAGGAAGGGCATATCCTCCTGAGGCAGGATGCGGGAAATTACACCCTTGTTACCATGGCGGCCTGCCATCTTATCGCCCACGCTGATCTTACGCTTCTGGGCAATATAGCAGCGAACGATCTTATTCACGCCGGGAGACAGTTCGTCGCTGTTTTCCTGAGTGAAGATCTTCACATCCACAACGGTACCGTATTCACCATGGGGTACACGGAGAGAGGTATCACGCACTTCACGTGCTTTTTCGCCAAAGATGGCGCGCAGCAATTTTTCTTCTGCGGTGAGTTCGGTTTCGCCCTTGGGGGTAACACGACCCACCAGAATATCACCGGAGCGAACCTCGGCACCGATCCGGATAATACCGTTGGCATCCAGATCCTTCAAGGCATCTTCGCCCACGTTGGGGATATCACGGGTGATCTCTTCGGGGCCCAGCTTGGTGCTTCTGGCCTCGATCTCATATTCTTCGATATGAATAGAGGTATAAAGATCTTCTTTTACCAGACGTTCGTTCAGCAGAACGGCGTCCTCGTAGTTATAACCTTCCCAGGTCATAAAGCCGATGAGCATATTCCGGCCCAGGGCGATTTCGCCGTTCTGGGTGGAGGGACCGTCGGCAATGATCTGGTCGGCTTCGATTACCTCGCCTACGCTGACGATGGGCTTCTGGTTGATACAGGTACCCTGGTTGGAGCGCAGGAACTTGGTCAGTTCGTAAACGTCTTTTTCACCGCCGCCACAATCTACAACGATCTTATCGGCGGAAACGAATTCAACAGTACCGGCACGTTTGGAAACGATACAAACGCCGCTATCGTGAGCGATCTTATATTCCATACCGGTTCCCACAACAGGAGATTCGGGACGCAGGAGGGGCACAGCCTGACGCTGCATGTTGGCACCCATCAGGGCACGGTTGGCGTCGGCGTTCTGCAGGAAGGGGGTCATGGCGGTAGCCACAGATACCATCATCTTGGGAGACACATCCAC
>JAZOXD010000274.1:0-3501 GCA_045659565.1 Eubacteriales bacterium
AAGGATCCATGGCATGAACTGAATCACGTAGCGAAAGGCTATATGCAGGATAAGGCGGAATATGATGCCATCGTGAATCTTCAAAACAAACCCATTTTTGGATGGGAAACCACGGCGGAGATCAGCGAAGAGATTGCACGAGAATTTGAGGAACAATACCCCGAATTCAAAGAACTGGCAGAAAAGATCTTTCAATATGAGCGGGATCTGATGCAGATCCGTGTGGATAGCGGATTGGCATCAAAGGAATTTGCAGAATATCTTTTTAAGAAATACCCCCATTACGTGCCCACTGCCAGAGTAGGCGAGC
This sequence comes from Eubacteriales bacterium, assembly GCA_045659565.1. Taxonomy (GTDB): domain Bacteria; phylum Bacillota; class Clostridia; order Oscillospirales; family QAKW01; genus QAKW01. The sequence goes on from JAZOXD010000274.1 coordinate 311, forward strand.
GAACCAAGGCTGAAAAAGTGAATGCATTGACGAAGACCTCCAAAACCATCGGGAGAGCCGAAGGCGGGGTTGCAGACGTTCTTCCCATTTACGATCAGTTGGTGAGCCAAACCAGATCAGCCATCAAACATTCTGCCAATAACCGTTTTGCTTTGCAGCTATTGAACGCATATTTAAAGAACGGCGAAACGCTCGACCACGTGCGGGAGGCTCAGACGATGGATATCGTTCTGGAATCCGTGCGGTTTATGGAAGGGATTGAAACTGAGGATCCCTGGGGTGAGATCGACCAATATAAAAACGGCTTCACCTTCTTTAAGGATGGAAAGCAATGGCTGATGGATGCAGACGAGGATCTGATGGAAGCCTGGAACGCTTTGAATCCCCAAATGCAGGAAAGCAATTGGGTAAAAAAAGTGGGTGCCTGGTCTGTGGCAACCTTCAAGAAGTTGACCACCGGGCTAAATCCTTTCTTTATGGTTAAAAATTTCGCCCGTGACTTTGGGGACGGTCTATTCAACACCAAGTACCCCACATTGTGGTTGAAGAACTACGCCAAGGCTATCGGCCATATTTATGGGGATTCCGAACTATGGCAGAAATACCAGGCGTTGGGCGGTGTGTATGCCGGCTTTACGGCAGATCAATTCAGCAACGATACCGGGAAAATGCAAAAATGGGCGAAAAAGATCAGCTGGCGGATGCAGTTCTTAAATATGGCTGTGGAACAACTGCCCCGATTTTCTGAATTTATCTCCACCTTGGAGACTGAAGGTGAAAGCCAAAATGCTCTGATGGAGGCACTGCACAATGCGGCAGATATCACTACCAATTTCGGGCGGTCGGGTACCTTTGGGAAAACTTTGAATCAATATGTGATCCCATTCTTTAATCCCGGGGTGCAGGGCGCCAGCAAGTTTGTGCGCCGATTTACCGAAACCCAAGGCGGCAGAGCTTGGGTAAAACTGATCCTGCAGGCAACGGTATGTGGATTCGTTCCGGTTTTGCTTAATTCCTTCATGTATGACGATGACGAGGAATGGGAACTTATCGACCAAAGAACCAAAGATACTTATTTTCTTTTTAAAATTCAAGATGGCCTTTGGCTCAAATTTCCTTACGGCCGGGCGTGCTCTGTGCTGGGGATGCCCGTTTCCAGAGTAAAACAGGTGATTCAAGGAGAGGATCTCGGCTGGGCGGACGTCTTCTCTACAGGAAAGACGATCATTGACCAAGTGGGACCGGCAAATCCCATCACCAATAATATCATCGGTCCTTTCGTTCTTGCGGCAATGAATAAGACTTGGTACGGCGGAGATATCGAAAGCCAAAGCCTGCAGATGTATAAGCCGGGGCAACGGTATGATAACAAAACCGACGTGCTTTCAAAGTGGATCGGCTCCTGGTCGAACATCAGTCCCAAGAAGATCAATTATTTGCTTGATTCTTATACGGGCGTAGTTGGAGATTTTCTGTTGCCGATGCTTACGCCAGCTGAAGAAACAGGCTTACTTTTAAAATCCTTCACGGTAGACGTAAACGCTTCCAATCGGCTGACCGGGGATTTTTATGACGAACTGGATCAGGCAACCTGGAAGAAAAACGAGGCGGGGGCCACCGCCTCCGATCTTGCCTACTTTAAGTGGATGAACCGCAACGCCACCGGGCTTTCCGGATTCACTAAATCGATTCGTGCCATCGAGCTGGACGAGAATCTATCAAAGGCCGAAAAAAAGGAAGCGATTGAACGGATCCAAAACAGCCGCAACCTTTTCCTGAAGGAGATCGAAGCCAACGCCGAGGAATATAAGCGAACCGCTGCAGAAAAAGAAAAAAGCGGTTTTTTGGAGGATATGGTTTACCACGAAACCAATCGGGAACTCTTTGGTGCAGATACGGCCTTGGAGATCTACAACAAAGCCACCTACGAACGTGCGCAAGAGGTGTTCCTGAGATATGATGTTGATTTTGATACCTTCTGGGAGATCTATTTTGATGATAGCGTGGATAATGACCAATGCTTTAAGATGCTGGATGCCGGCATTGAAAAGGAAAGCACCTTGAAGATCGCCAAGGGCATCGAGGATCTGGAGCCGGAACTTGGGAACGAAACGGTTTCCTATATTCAAAAATATGAGGCCATCGAAGCGGCCGACGTTTCGGAGTATGAGAAGGCCCAGGCAATGCAGGTTTTCGCCTCTGATGCAGATCTTAAACGGTACAACGTGGTGCTGACCTACGATATTTCCGTGGATCACTTCCTGCAGATGAAGCGGAATATTGAAACGGTGACGGATCGAACCGATCTTTCCGGCGCCTCCAATACCGTTGTGCAGGCGGCCGTGGATCAGATTGAAGGGTTGGAGAACCACGAAAAGGCAGTCCTGTGGCAAGCGTTCACTTCCACGAAATCGGCAAAGAATAATCCGTATAATACCGTAGTTGGAGAACAGGTTTTGAAGATGAAAGAAGACAGACTTTAAAACGTAAATCACCCTCTATTTTGAAAAAACAAAATAGGGGGTGATTTTGTCCTGTTTTTTGAATGCAATTTGTTGGGAATAGCGTTGGGAGTAGAAAAAAATTTTAGAGAATTCTGCTGTAGAAAAAGGGGCAAAGTAAAACCCGCATAAACGTAGTGTTTATGCGGGTTTTTGGCGGAGAAAGAGGGATTTGAACCCTCGCGGCGGTTACCCACCCTACGCCCTTAGCAGGGGCGCCTCTTCGGCCTCTTGAGTATTTCTCCAAAGGAACGAAAATATCATTCAATTTCGTGATGTCTATTATAAGATAAAGAAAATGAATTGTCAAGGAGATTTTACAATTCTTTTTCGAAACCCAATAAGCGGTCTATACAAGTGTGAAATGAATATTATGCAATTATTTGTGCATAAAAATACAAAAATACACAAAAGCCCTCGTCAATCGGCTCCGTTTCTTGTAAATATTTCAAAAACTAATATTATTTAAGAAAAAACACTTGCATTCTCTAAAGGGGTGTGGTAGTATTTATTCATTGATTTTTGAATTTTATTCAATCGGAGGAAAATAAAATGAACAAAGAGAACATCAAAAAGGTCGTATTAGCTTATTCCGGCGGTCTGGATACATCCATTATTATACCCTGGCTGAAGGAAAATTATAATAATTGCGAAGTCATTGCCGTTTCCGGTAATGTGGGTCAGGCAGAC
>JAZOXD010000275.1:0-27687 GCA_045659565.1 Eubacteriales bacterium
CAGGAACCCGCCGTATCGCCCGGGCCGCCTTTGAATATGCCAAAAATAACGGCAAAACGAACGTGGCCATCGTCACCAAGGCCAATATTATGAAAAAGACCGACGGCAGTTTCAGCGCTATTTGCCACGAAATCGCCGCCGAATATCCCGGTATTACCGCCGAGGATTGGTATATCGATATTATGACTGCCAACCTGGTGAACGAGGAACTGCGGAAGAAATTCCAGGTGTTCCTGCTGCCCAACCTCTATGGGGATATTATCACCGACGAAGCCGCCCAGATCCAGGGCGGTGTGGGCACCGCCGGCTCCTCTAATATCGGTGATGAATATGCTATGTTCGAAGCTATCCACGGCTCCGCACCTCGGATGATGGAACAGGGGATCGGGGATTATGCCAACCCTGCCAGCATCCTGAAAGCCGCCGCTATGCTGTTGCGGCATATCAATCGGGTGAATATTGCAGAAAAACTGGAAAATGCTTTGGAAGAATGCAGCAAGCTCTGGAATATGACCGGCGACCGCAACGGCAACACCTGCGCCGAATTTGCGGATCAGTTAATGAAATTAATTTAAATCGGGGCCTGCCCCGAACCCTGTTAAAACCCCTTTTTGCAAAAAGGGGTTTTAAAATCCCCAAAAACCTTCAAACCGATTGCTTTTTCGGTGAAAAACCGTTAAAATAGAAAAAAGGGGTGATTGAAATGAAGATTGATTTTGATCGTATTATCGGTAAGATCAAGCCCATGCACGCCGTGAACGGCGCACCGATCCGCGGGGGTAATGTTGAAAACTTTCGTTACCTGAAGGAGGCGCATATTCCCTATAGCCGTCTCCATGATATGGGGCTGGACGGAATGCGTCCTATGGTGGATATTCCCCGCATCTTTCCGGATTTTGAAAAGGACGAGAACGACCCCGCATCCTATGATTTCGTCTATACGGATCTTTTGATCAAAGGCTTGGTGGAGTGTGGCTGTCAACCTTATTTCCGCCTGGGTGTGACCATCGAAAATGACGTGCGCTCCTTGGGTGTTGCTCCCCGCCACATCAACCCGCCTGCCGATTTTGGCAAGTGGGCCAGAATTTGTGAGCATATCGTCCGCCACTATAACGAAGGCTGGGCAGATGGATTCCATTATGGCATCGTCCATTGGGATATCTGGAACGAGCCGGAAAACGGCGTTCCCGGTGCCCCCACTCACCGAGCCAACCAATGCTGGAGCGGCACCAAGGAGGAATTCTTTGAACTTTATGCCGTCACCGCCAAGCATTTAAGGGCCTGCTTTGGCAATACCATCAAGATCGGCGGCTATGGCTGCTGTACCATGTACGGCTATTTTAATGGCGAAGAACTGCCCGAACGGGCAGCGGGTGCTGCGGAATACCGGATGGAATTTTTCCATGGCTTTTTAAAATATATTAAAAAGCATAATGCACCCCTGGATTTCTTCAGTTGGCATTCCTATTGGGATTTCGAGCATAATCTCAAGATGCCCCGCATCTTCCGTGATGTCCTGGATTCCTATGGCTTTACCGAAACCGAGACCCATTATAACGAATGGAACGGCGCCCACGGATTGGAGCATTTCGGCACCGCCCACGCGGCCGCCGCCAATGCCGCCGCTATGCTGGCTATGCAGGATCAGCCGGTGGATATGATGATGTATTATAAGGCAAACCTGGTGCTTCGGCCCGTCTACGGCGCTATGTTTCAGCCCATGACAGGGGAGCCCGCCTGCACCTATTATTCCTTTAAAGCCTTTGGTGAACTTTATCTGCTGGGGAACCAGGTTGAATGTACCGCAGACGAAGAGGGAATCTATGCGGTTGCCGCCACCAACGGAGCGGAAAAGGGCGTGATGATCGCCAATATCGGCGAGGATCGCGTTCTCAAAACGAATCTTTCCGATTTTGAGGTCTATCTCATCGATGGGGAACATCCCCTCACTCTGACCGATTGGAATTCCGAAGAATTCCCTCTGAAAAAAGATCAAGTCGTTTATTTAAAGCAAAAAAAAAGGGATGGACGTGTGACCATCCCTTAAATTATTATATTTTCTTTCGGCTACCGTCGATCTGGATGTTCTGCCCATTGATATAACCGTTCTCATCAGAAGCCAAAAAGCAGATCAAATTGGCATTCTCACGGGCGGTGCCGGTGCGTCCTAAATAAGAAAGCTCCGTTGGGATAGAAGCATCAAAATCGTTGTTTTTGGAGCTGGTAACGGTCCCGGGGGAAACCGCATTCACCATAATGCCCTGTGGACCTACCTCTTTGGCTAATGCCTTGGTAAATGAAATAACGGCACCCTTGGTGGCGGAGTAGCAGGCCATATTGGCATTGCCGTAAACCCCGGCTACCGAGGCTACGTTGATGATGCGCCCGTAACCCTGCTTCAGCATTCCCGGTAAAATCGCTCTGGTCATATAGGCGGTACCGTGTACGTTGATGTCAAAAAGCTGTCGCCATATCTCCGGCTCCATTTCCGCAAATGGGGTTTGAATCCGCCAGATGGCCGCATTGTTCACCAGTATATCGATCTTTCCAAACTGCTCCAAAGCGGTTTTTGCGCATTGCTCCACCGCCTCTTGGTCGCTGATATCGCATTTTAGGATCAATACCCTGCTACCGTCGCCGATCTCCTTTCGAACGGATTCTAATTTTTCAAAATCAATATCCAACAGCACCAAATCAGCGCCGCCCTTGGCCATTTCCAAAGCCGTGGCACGTCCGATGCCTACCGAAGCACCGGTGATCAGCGCCGTTTTTTTCTTAAAATCAAACATATTTTCCTCCTCAATCCAATGTCAAAACAACCTTACCTACATTTTCGCCCCGTTCCAGAATGGCGTGGGCCTCCTCTGCTTGGGTGATGGGCAGGGTCTTATAGATGGTGGGCTTCACCGCTCCACTTTCTACCTTGGGCCATACCTTTTCCACTAATTCCGCCAAAATCTGCGCCTTGACCTCCGGCTTCCGGCTCCGCAGAGTAGAACCGATGATCCGCACGTTCCGCACGTAAATGTTCTTCAGGTCGATCTCGGTTTTGGTGCCTGCCAAAGCGGCAATCATGATCCAGCGTGCCCCGTGGGTCAGATAGGGCAGGCAATCTCCCATGGGTGCACCGCCCAAACAGTCGATGCAAACGTCCACACTGCGGCCGGCCTCTAATTCTTCCTTCAGTACGTCGGCGGTCTTTTCTTTGGCAAAATTGATGATGCGATCTGCCCCCAAATGCTGAATGGAAGCGGCCTTTTCATCGTCTAAAACCGAGGTAATGACGCGGGCGCCAAAGGCCTTGGCCATGGGGATCACCACGCTGGCCAGCCCACTGGCCCCGGCGTGCATCAAAAGGGTGTTTCCTTCCTTCAGGCCACCCTCCATAAATAAGTTCAGGTATGCGGTGGCAAAGGCTTCGGGTAAAGCCGCCGCCTCTACCATAGAACAACCCTTGGGCACGGGCATCAGCATATCGTAGCGTACCGCCACGGCCTCGGCATAGCCGCCGCCCCCTAACAGAGCGCAAACCTCGTCGCCGATCTTCCAATTGGAATTGGCTTTGGCTTCTTCGCCCATTTCAGTGATCACACCGGCGATCTCCAACCCCATCCATTCGGGGCATCCCGGGGGGGGGGGGTAATCACCTGCCCGCTGCATCAGATCCGCGCGGTTCAAAGCCGCCGCCTTGATCTGCACCAAAACCTCATCCCTTTTAATGATGGGGTCTGCCACTTCGCTCCAACTTAAGGAACGGTCGTCATTCACTAATATTGCCTTCATTTTTTATTCTCCTAAACAATTCAAAATTATCCGATATAATTCCAGTTCATAATCCGGGTTCCATGGATTTTCCTTTTCCCCCCGCACGTAGGCGGCAAAACCTGCCATCATGCTGTCGTAACGGTCTATCGGTGCACATTCGCTATAGATTCCCTCCTCGTGCCAGGGCTTAGTGACAGTGGATTCTGTTCGCCCGGTGGTCAGAAGCGGGCCGTCTACATATTTCTCAAAAGGTTTCAGTTCAACGGTTTTTTCAGTCCCGCACACCACCAACTGGCGGCGTAAAAATCCGCCCCGCTCGATGGCTGTGGTCTTGGCAAAGGAGATTCCTTTTTCGTATTCAAAAGCCGCCATCCCAAAATCGATTCCTTTATTCAAGGGAATGATTTTTTTGGGCTTCCCCTGAAGCAACAGGATCAGATCGATCAGATGGCAACCTAAGTAAAACATCATTCCGCCGGGCAGGTTTTGAAGCCAATGGCGTACTTCGGGGGTGTGCCAGCAATTCATTTGCGCTTCCACGTAAAGGATCTCGCCCAGCTCGCCCCGTTTCACCTGCTCCAAAAGTTCCTGCACGTAGGGGTTATAGCGATACATATACCCGGTGTGGAAGATCAGCCCCTTCTCCTTCACCGTTGCAATCAGTTCTTCGAACTCCTCACGGTTTGCTCCGCCGGGCTTTTCCATATGGAGATGCTTCCCCGCCTTGGCGGCCATCAGGGCATATTTTGTTAAGTAAATCTCGTCGGTTTCGATGGTAACCGCCTCAATTGAGGGATCCTCCAGAATTTCCTCCAGGCTCATTTCCCGATATCCCTCGAAATTTTTCACTCGTTGCGGCAACCGTTCCCGCTCCCTTTCGGGCAGGGCATAGCCCACCACCTCAAACAGATCGCTCTGCTTCAGAATACTTTGCCAGATATTACTGCCGTGGCTGTGCTCGTTGATGCCGATCTGGGCAATTTTTATTTTTTTCATCTTATTTTCTCCAATCGAACTGTACTGCCACCGGGAAATCCCGATCATGCACCAACCGATCAAATACCGCGGTGCATTCCTCAGGGCTGTGGGTCTCGTCGGTCAGTCCCTTAAAATCCAGCCGTCCTGCGGCCAATAATTTTAAAAGGATCTCCCGATCATCCCGCTCTGTGAACCAGCCGGAGGAGGAATCCTCCCGGGGTCTGGCCATGGTATGAGCGCCGATCAGGGTAATGCCGGGGCCGTGCACCTTCCGATAATAATCAATGGTAAAATCCCGATCCCGGGTACAACCTAAAAGGGCTACCCGCCCGTAGCGTGCCATACAATCCAGGGTTGTATCCAAAGCACCGCCGATGCCCGTTACCTCAATGGCGGCGTTGATCCCGCCGGAAAGTGCTTTTACCTGTTCTGCAAAATTCGGCAGAGTAGGATCCAGGGCGTGATCTGCTCCGAATTGCAGGGCCTTTTCCCGCCGTGCAGGGTTGGGGTCCGCCGCAATAACGGGGCAGGCTCCTGCCGCTTTTGCCAACTGAACGGCGATCAGTCCTAAAATGCCCAACCCCATTACCAGAGCGGATTCGCCCAATTCCAAACGGGTTTTGCGCAAAGCTGCCAGGGGGAAGGTGGCAATGTGGGTCCAGGCCGCCTCTTCAAAGGAAACACCTTCCGGAATTTTGCTTAATTTTTCTTCAGGAAGGGTATTCAGGGTGATGTGTTTGCTCCAACTCATTACAACCCGATCACCGGGTGCAAAACCCGTCACTCCGCCGCCAACCTCCAAAACCGTTCCGGCGTTGCTATAGCCGGTTGTTCGGGGAAATTTCACTTCGCCGGTTCTGTTGACGGAAGTGTTGGGGTCCCCGATAATATTGGCTCGTTCAGTGCCGTTGCTGATGCAACTGATGGCGGTTTGCACCCGCACTTCGTTTTCTTTTAACGGCGGCACATCCACCGTTAATAATTCCGCTTTGTTAATTCCCGTAAAAACGATCTGTTTATTTTTCATCAGCTTCAAATCCCTCGATAATTTTGTTCAACTTTTCCAATTTCGGCTGGGCCTTGGTGGCATATTCATTGTATTCAGGCACACAAAGCCACATACAGCACCCCAGCATAGGCCCGATTCTGCGCACAAGCTGATTATGTTCCCCTCCGCAAAGATAAAGGAAGGGCACCTACAGTTCCGTTTTCAAAAGGGTAATGATTCGCAGGTTTTCCACCTCTTCTTCCGGGGTGTCTGCGCGGGTCACAATCTTCACAATGTCGGCGCCCCGCTCTTGCTGGGCAAGGGCAATCTCCAATACCCGCTCGGCGGGGATAAACCGCAAAACGTGGGAACTCATCAATACCTCGGCCCCCAGTTCGTGCAGTTCTCGAATCAGTTTTTTCTGCTTTTCCACGGCCACGGGATCTTCAGTCAACTCATCGGGATGCTTATCAAAATAATCTCCCATCACGTCCACCAGAGTGCCGCCGGCCTTGGCGATTTCCTTCAGGATCTCCGCCAACTCGTCGTCGGTGGGCGGGTTTTCCCACTTGCGACGGTAGTTGGTCACGTAGACAGGGCGATCCATCACCTTAAAAATATTTTTCAGATTTTCTGCGGTGCATAACTCCTTGGGTAGCTTTTCCACCTGCAGACCAAAGGCATCGGCACTCAGATGATGACCCTTACCGATCATCTGATAGATGTATTCCATGTTGTCCGATTGAATCATCATGGTTTTTAAAGGTTTTTCATGGTTTAAAAACGAATGTCTCATTTTTTCTCATAGCTCCTTTTGCTCATTACGTTCCGCCCACCGTCGATCAAAACGGTGGTGCCGGTGATAAATGCCGCCTTGTCCGAAGCCAGATAAAGGATCAGATCCACAATTTCTTGGGTCTCGGCGGCCCTTCCCATCAGGGTGGCCATATTGGCCATCCCCGGGCGGGTCAAAACCGGGCCCGGTGCCACGCAAACCGCCCGTACGTTGTATTTGGCACCCTCCAGGGCAAAGGATTTCACCAGCCCGTTCATCAATGCACTTTTGGAGGCCGCATAGCCCACGTTGTTGGCGCTGCCCTCTTGCCCCGTAATGGAGCCCAGTAAAATAATCACGCCGCTCTGCTGTTCCCGCATGGGCTTTAATGCGGCGTGAACGGCATAAACCGCCGCCTTCAGGTTCAGATCAACGCTGAAATCAAACAGAGCAATGTCCTGGTCGGGGAAATCCCGACCATCGCCCTTGATTCTGGCTTCTGCGCCTCCGGCGCAAGGCAATACGATATCAATGGTGCCAAAGGCCTCTAACGCCCGATCTCGGGCGGCGGCTACCTGGGTGTAATCGGTTACGTCCGTTACACACCCCAAAGCCTTGCCGCCCTTGGCTGTGATGCCGTCAACCGCCTTATTCAACGCTTCTTTGTTTAAATCCAATAACACCACGTTGGCGCCCTGTTCAGCAAAGCATTGGCCGCTTAAAAGCCCAATGCCCGAAGCCCCGCCCGTGATGAATACGGTCTTGTTTTCAAACATATAAGAAACACTTCCTTCCGTATCTTTATTTTGACATATTGCAATTTAAATAAAAAGATGATATTATACTATAAAACAGAACGATTCTGCTGCGGAGGAGAAAAAATGGATTATAACCGTAATTCCATGACCAATCTGATCTGTAACCACTATGAACACACGGGGATCAGGGAGGATGACTTTACCCACTTACCCCGTCCTTACTATACCTTTGCCTACGTGTCAGAAGGAAAATTGGAATGTATTTCTTCAGATCGCACCGTCACCGCCCAAAAAGGCGACGTGGTATTTTATCCCTATCATCTTCAATATAAACTTCGCTGGATCGGTTCCCCCACCTGCGGCACCTATTCCTGCCATTTTCTTCTGCCCCCTATGGGCGATCCCTTTGCGGGGAAGGATATTCCCTTGCAACGGCTTAACGGAAAGGGGCTGAAAGAGGAATTCGTTTTCATCTTTGAAAACGGCCGTAAGAAGGATCAACTCTTTCGGGTTCCCGCCCGCTTTTACGATCTTTGCGATCGGCTGTACCGCCAGATGGAATATACCCCTGCCCCCCCTATGGACGAGCGAATCCACCGTGCCACGGAATATTTGCAGGCCCATTGGGAAGAAAACATTTCTATGGAGGCGTTGGCGGCCCGTTGCCATATGAGTTCTTCCCGCTTTTATCATCTGTTCAAACAAGAAACGGGCTTTACCCCCGTGGAATATAAAAAACGGGCAGCCATTCGGCGGGGGGTGACCCTGATGATCGGGAACCCCCATATCTCCGTGGAGGAACTGAGCCTGGTCACGGGCTTTGCCTCTTCGGCCTATTTTCGCAGGGTTTTTAAAGAGGTTACCGGAAAATCCCCCCGTGATTACCGAAAAATGTTAGAAAAAAACGAAGTTTTTTAAAAAAAGACTTTACAAATCCAAAAATATCAGTTATAATAAATAGGCTGTTCGCTGCTATAGCTCAGGTGGTAGAGTGCATCCTTGGTAAGGATGAGGTCACCAGTTCAAATCTGGTTAGCAGCTCCAAAAAAAGAGATACTCGATTGAGTATCTCTTTTTTTATCCAATCCGAAGGATTGGTATGTAATCACGCGATAGCGTGTATGTAATCGCCGTAGGCGTATGTCATTACCGTAGTAGGTACATTCTTCCTTCGGATTGATTACATACCTTTCTACGAAATGATTCCATACCGCAACAAGTTGCGGATTACATACAATGCTTCGCATTGACAGTCTGAAAAATCCCACAATTCTGACGCATTATGGGATTTTCTCCTTGATTTTCCAATCTTCTTTATGTATAATATCCCTGAGGTGATTATCAATGGATGATAAAGCATACGCAAAATATACCGAAAAACGAAATGCGATTATTGCGGAATATCGTAAAAAGAAGGCTAAGAACGTGGGTCTGGTGCTGGGCATCGGCTTCGGCATCACCATTGCCTGCTTCCTGGTGGGCTGGTTTGTTTTAAAGAACGTTCCCGTGACTGCAATCCTTACGCTGATCGCGGCCCTGTTCTCAATCCTTTATGCCCGCATCCGTGCCGTAACCATTAACCACGCAAAACAGCAAAAACTGATGGAATTTGAAGACGGCCAGTTGTCGAGAAACTATTAAAAAAGTGGGAACTTAAAGTTCCCACTTTTTTACTTATTTTGCAAATTCTTTTAAACGGTTGCGGAAGTGGAGATAGTTTTCAAAGGATACCTCTTCCGGAACGCCGTGGTCGCAGGAGGGGATATATCCACCCCGCTGATACATAACCGGCATAATTCGGTCCACCTCTTTGTCGATGGCCTCTTTTCCCATGGAGAGAATACGCTTATCAAACCCGCCCCGGATCAAAAGATCCGGATATTTTTTGCCCAGTTCAACCACGTCGCATCCCGAAGCCACTTCGAAAGGAGACATATAGGTCATTCCGATTTCTTTATAGAGATCGATCACCGTGTGCGCTGCGCCGTCTGTATCGATCTGCACGTGGAGCGATTTATTTTTGTTCCGCGCCTTAATGTTTTGAATCAATTGCTGATAATAAGGAAAAAGAAATTCCCGAATCATATCGTGGGAGATCAGGCTGGAAACGTTATAGCAGATATCTTCTGCCAAAAAGAGCTCGTCAATATCAAAATATTTTTGATGATATGCAATCAATTGATCCGTAAGGCTCAGCCAGGTTTCCATACATTCGTGGATCAATTCCGGCATATCGTAAAAGGCATATAACACATCCTCCGGCCCCATAAGCGAGCGGAGATACATATAACCGCCAATCACCTTTTCGCCCAGATATTTCCCACGCAGTAACTCTTTTTGAATTTCCGGGATCATTTGATCAAATTGCTGATAACGGGATTCATTTTTGGGGTCAAGCCGCCATTTTACATTCTCCACCCAGGTTTTCATATCCTTCACAGGGTGATCCACATATTCAGGCATAAATCCGTTTCGTCTTCCCTTGAAATATAAAACGTGCCGCCCCGCAAAATCCTGAACCAATTCATAATTGCCCCGGTCTTCGATCACTTTTACTTCAAAACGAGGTACAAACGGTGCTTCGCACCAGCCCAATTGCCGAATATAATGAATTCCTGATTCATCAAAATCAAAAAGGCGGTTCAGATCCTCGCCCTGCTTTATATGCCCTTCCTTTTGCCATCTTTCCAGGGTAAAAAAACCGAATTCATTCATAATGATGGGGGAATTGGCCTTCTTTTCATAAAAATTATGGTATTTCTGAATATCATTTTTAATCCGTTGCTCTGAGCTCATAATGGGGTTCCTTTCTGCCGTTTTTATTTATACTATACGGAAAGCGAATTAAGATGTAAATATATTTTTTTCTGATTTTGATATACTTTTCGGAACAACTTTGATATAATTAAAATGGATTTGAAGAAAGGAGAATACAGATGCTGAATTCTTTATCGAAACCTACCAAGGCTTCCGCCTCGCCTTCTATGATATTAAAAAAGATTTGGAAGGTGGAAGCAGATGAACGTTACCATGTTGAAACATTACCCAATACGGATCAAACTTATATCGTATTGCGCACCGTGAGCGGCGTCGGTTCTGTTGAACTCTGCGGAAAAAATATTTCGTTATCCGAAGATACGTTGTTGATCTTCCAATATAAGGACATCAGCGTTTATAAAACCATGGGGGATTGGTGGAAGTTTTATTGGTTTGAATTTGAATGTGATCTGCCTGCAATGCCATTGAATCGCATTTTAAGGGTCTCGCCCTTCCCGGGGGAACTCAAATTACTAGATCAATGCTTCCTTTCACTTTTGGGTTCAACGTTGGAAAAAGCCGGCCATTTATCTGCCCTGTTTTCGGTTATATTGATGCATTGGATCGAAAAGACCCACGAAAAAGAGAATGAAACCGAACGCTTTGTAACCGATGCCATCACCTATATAATGGATCATATCAATCGCCCCTTTACCGTTGCCGAACTTGCAGACAATATGGGAATCAGCGAACGTTACTTGCGCCGTTTGTTTAAACTTCAAACCGGAAAAAGTCCCCGGGAATATATTTCGGATCTGCGGCTCAATATGGCCAAAGATATGCTGTTGACCGGGTCCTTCTCCGTCAAGGAGATCGCATATTCCCTGGGCTTTCAAAACTCTTACTATTTCTCCCGCTTTTTTAAAGAACGAACCAACCAATATCCCTCCGAATACCGAAAAGAAAAACGAGAGGATCAAAAATGATCCTCTCGTAGTTTTTATTTCGTCCAGTTCAAAAGTGTTTCAGCCGTTTCGGTCAGGCTTTCCAATCGGTTATCGTGGATAAATTCCAGCATCAAGGGCCGATCTCCCAGCAATTCTAAATATTGCTTCCATTCACCCTCGCCTTCCCAAAGAGGCAACCGCTCTTTGCGTTTCCAATGGAACACGTGGGCGGCCTCTACGTAGGGCAAAAGGGCCTTCAGCCCATCCAAATTGTAACTCAAAGGCCGATGCTGATTGGGTTGCCAGAACATCCGCAGGTTGGGCCGATCCACGTCGCGGATAAACTGCAGGGCGGTGTGATATTCGTCGGTCACGGTATTCTGATGACATTCCAGACAAATCTTTTTGTGAGGCGCCAGTTCGCAGATGCGTCGGGCATCCTCCACCAGGGCTTCATAATTTTCTGCCGTCAGTCGATCGCTGGGGGTGTTGCCGCCCCAAACCCGAATATTGGGGGTTCCCAAGGCCTCGGCCGAATCCAAAACCGCCTGAAATAAAGCGGGGTCGCTTTCTGCCAGTTTATAATAAGAACCATAGTTGGGCAGGGTAATCCCCGCCTGTTCACAAGCCGCCTTCAGTTGGGCGGCTTTTTCCGTATCCCCGTGGGGGCAATGGATATCCCCGCCCCATTCAACGACCTGAATTCCCGCCGCCTGCATGGCGGCAATCAAGGTTTCGGGGCTCTCATTCCGAAAAGAAATTGAAACTAATCCGATCATTTTTTCTTCCTCATGCCATGGTTTCCAGCATTTTTAAACTCACTTCATATTCACAGGGGCTCCCCGCTGTGAATTTGCGGAATTCATCCCGCATATAAACCGCCATCCGTTCCACTTCCTGACCGGAGGATCCGGCAATGTGGGGGGTTAAGAATACGTTGGGCAGGGAATAGAAGGGGCTGCCTTCCGTCGGCGGCTCCGGATCAGTCACGTCCAACAGGGCCGTAATATCTGTCCGTTCCTTTAAAACGGCCAATAATTCTTCTTCCACCACCTGGGCGCCCCGCCCTGTATTGATGAAGGTGGCGTTATGGGGCATGGCCGCAAAATGAACCCCCTTCAGCATCCCAACGGTGGCGGGCAGATTGGCTACATGGTTGGAAACGGTCTGGCAGGTGGCAAATAATTCCTCCAGCGAAACCAATTTTACCCCCAGTTCCTCTGCTACGGTTTCCGGCAGGAAGGGGTCGTAAACCAAAATTTCCAAATCAAACTGCTTCAAAAGACGAATCACCATTTTGCCGATCATTCCGGCGCCGATGATTCCCACTTTGCAACCGTAGTTCCCGGGCAAAGAAAGGGCGTATCCCTGGGCCTCCTTGCGACTGATGGGATTCTTGGTGCGTTCAGCCGCCTGAAAGAAGCCTTTATTAGCCAGCAAAATCTGTGCCAGGGTATATTCCGCCACGGGCACTGCGTTGGCGCCCCATGCGCTGAAAACTTTTACGCCCCGATTTAAAAATTCCCGTGCAAACTTCTGCACCGAACCCGCCGCATAAAAAACGGCTTTCAGATTCGGCAGGCAACGGGCAATTTCCTCTTCGGTAAAGGCGGGCATTCCCCAGGTGGAAAAAATATAATCCACCTCGGCGCCCAAAGAAGGATCTTCTAAAAGCGCCTCCTTGGTGATCGCCTTGGGGTCCAGCCCCGCTTCGGTTTTCAATTCTTCCATAAGTTCGGCGGTGTAAACCTGATAAAGCTTTTTGCCGCCCATTAAAATACTGTTCATTTCGTCACCTTAATAAATATTCTGATCTTCCCGATACCGGCGCCATACGTTTTCAAAAAATCCCTCTTCTGCCGGAATGGGACGTACCGGCCGCCAACGGCATTGGAAGCCATTTGGGGTCAAAACCGCCTCCTGTACCCGGGCTCGGGTTTCTCCGGTTTCCTCCGCAAAGCGGAATTGTTCCTCCAAGCCTTGTCGCAGATCGCCCTTTTCGTCAAAATTCAGGGCAGAGCCTCGGGTGGCGCCAACGGTTTCAATGTAATGAAGCATCGCCGTCAAAACCGCCTCCTGGGTCACCAAAAGATCCTTTAATTGATAGTATAACACAAGATCCCCGTTCCGGGAACCGATATTTGCAAGATCCTGCCGGGTTTCCGCTAAAGCTTGCTCCAAGGCATCCTTCTTGCGGATCGCCCCCGCCAGATCGCTCATTCTTCTTCGGGCGTTTTGGATGCTTTCGGCGGCGCTTTTGCCTCTTTTTGCAAAATAGCCTTGATGCCGCTTTAAAGCCTCCCGGGCAATGGCCTCAAAATCCGGGCTGCCGCTGTGGGGATGGGCGCTGATATATTGGGCCGCCCGTAGGGAGCCCACCTGCCCCGCATTCAATGCCGAGCCTCCGGGGCGGGTTACTCCGTGGGTACCGGCACATTCCCCGGCAGCAAAAAGCCCCCGGATATCGGTCTGCCACCAGCAATCCACCGCCAGCCCCCCGTTATGATGCTGGGCGCAAAGGGCGATTTCTAAATAATCCTTGGTGATGTCCAATCCCTTGCCGGCATAAAGCTCAATGGCGGGGGTGTTCATTTTGGCCAAGCGATCAATGGGTGTGCCAAAGCAAGCCTCTGCTTTTTTTAGATAAGTATAAGCTTCTTCCGATAATTTTTCAAAGGGGATCTGCTCCAATCCAAAGGGATTGCGGGTGTAGTCCAGATAGACTTGCCGCTGTTTCAAAACACACTCCCGATAGACCAAAAGATCGATCACCGATGAGCCTTCCAATACCTTTTTGGAATCAAAGGGCCATTGATAGCCCTTTAAGAATACATTGGAAAGGGCTTCATAGGGATCTTCAAAATAATCTGCCAAAAATTCATATTCCTTGCCCTCTGCATCCACCGAAACGAACCGGGGCAACACCTGCATATAGGTGCCCGAAACATTCCAACGGGGCGCAACAGAGGCCAATCCGAATTGCCATTCCGTCAGATTTTGGGCCTTGGCTCCGGCCAAAAGCCCCAACCCGGTGGAACCGGTGTGGCATTCGGGGAAAACGCTGTCCGCATAGATGCCCGCCGGTCCCCCGGTGGCCAAAATAATGTTCCCGCAATGAAAGGCTGCATAATCCCCGTTGGATTGATCTAAACAAAGAAGGCCACAAACGCCGTTTTCATCCTTCAAAATTTCAACGGCCCGGTAGCCATCATAGCCGGGAATTTCCAGTTCTTTCGCCCTTTTTTCCAAAGCCTCGGTCATAAATTTAGAGGTCAGTGGCCCGGCACTGGTGGCTCGGGCAAAGGGATCGTGGTCGGTCTTGTAGCCGATGTATTCTCCATAGCGATTCACTGGGAAGGGAACCCCCAGCTCGCAAAGATTCATAAAACAACGGGCAGAAAGGGCCGCTTCGCAAAGGGCGTTATCTCCGTCCACACTGCCGCCGGCGAACAGATTTTCCGCCATTTGGGCAACGCTGTCCGGGGCATCGCCCCCCAACCCCAATTTATAATAAGTCTGCTTATCGCTGCCGGTGTTCCGGGAGGTTCCGCAATTGATTCCTTCGGTAATCAGGGCAACATTTTTTCCAAAGTGCTTTAATCGGCAGGCGGCATTAAAACCCGCCGCACCGCTGCCAACAACAATGGCGTCATAAGTAAAGATGTTCATCTTATAATCTCCGAATATGAAATCCGCCGTCCACATCGATAGATTGGCCGGTCACATAGGGCAACGCCCCACTGCAAAGAGCCCAAACGGCCGAAGCAATGTCTTCGGGCTTGCCCCAACGCTTGATGGGGAGCAAGCCCCCTTCGATCAGGGCGTCGTATTTGGCTTTTACCTTTTCGGTCATACCGGTGGCAATAATACCCGGCCGAATCTCGTTCACCTGAACGTTGTATTCCGCCAACCGATCGGCAAATAACTTGGTGATCATAGAAACCCCTGCCTTGGAGATGCAGTATTCCCCACGGCTGGTGGAACTGGTGTAAGCGCTCATGGAAGAAATGTTCACAATGGCACCGCATTTTTGTTGGGCCATCTCCCGGGCGGCCAGTTGGGTCAGGAAGAAGGTTCCTTTGGTGTTGATGTCCATCACGAAATCATAACTCTCTTCCGTCATTTCCAGAATATCGTTCCGCACCTTGGGCGCCACCCCCGCAACGTTGATCAGCATATCAATGCGGCCGTATTTCTCCAGGGCGGTTTTAATAAACTGCTCCCGATCTGCGGCATTGCTCAGATCCCCTTGCAGATAGTTAAAATCTCCCGCCAATTCAGCGGGCATTTGGGGGGCAATGTCCATTCCCAGAACCGTAACCCCCTCCTGTAATAACTTTTCGGCGGTGGCAAAACCAATGCCCCCGGCCACCCCGGTTACTAATGCAATTTTTTTCATCATTTCTTCTCCGTTAATTCAAAGTGTAATTGGCTTTCCTTACCGCAACTGTGATGAAAGGTGATGCGATTCAGATGCTCTTGCCCCCAAGCAAGGGTTAGCTTGGGGTCGTCCGAAAAGTCCACACGGTCCAAGGTAAAGGCGCCTTCTCTGTCGCAGGTCAGCAAAAAGCGATCCCCTAAAAGAACGCCGTTCTTTTCCGCCTTACAGGGCATGGGAGTGATGAATCGGCTTTGGATCTCGTTTTGATCTTTTGCAAAAACAAAAGAATCCGTTACCGTAATCCCTTGTTCTTTCATTTGTATCAATCGGGTAACGTCCTGTACCCCCGCCTGTTCGGGATAAGCGGAAGCAAAGGAAATTTTGGCGGTGTTTCCGTCGAAGTCAAAGGCGTCGGAATGAAAATCCCGCCCGGATTCCTGGGCCGTTCCGTTAATCAGGGGCAGATTGTGCCAATGGGATTGCATACACCAGATCTCATATCGACGGTCGGAAAAGGTCTGGGCGGTATAAGTGCCACAGCTGGGGTCGATCAACAGGGGCTTGTTTTTGTGGTATACGATAAAACTGCCTACGTCGTTGTGGTTATGGCTTTCCCGATTATGACCTCCCTTGGCGGCATAATGCCAATCTCCCTTGTGTGCAAAGACGTTTTCAATGCTGTATAGCGCCATGTTTTCCTGCCCCTTAAAAGCAGGACGGCTGCGGATCTCGTCTTCGTAAATGATCTCTGCCAAATTTCGTTTTAATTTAGAATCCCGCTGTAAGTGGGGTTCCCTTTTTTCTTTTAGCAAAAACTCTTGGGCCAGGTTCATCATTTCTTCGTCCCCGATGCGCTTGCCGTAAAGATAAAGTATTCCGCCCAGGGCGTGCGTCTGCTTGGGGGTGCCGTCGGCAAAATTCACAAAATAATGATCCCCGATATAAACACGGCGGATATATTTTCCCGTGTTAACGATTTTTTCATCGTGAAAGAAATTGATCGCTCCGTTACTGGCCACATAAAGCTGATCGCAGAATTCAAACAACGTTCCGCCCGCAACCGCCCAATAGCAACATCCTTCGTCGCAACCGCCGTCGGTGGGGTAAATGTTGTAGTAAACGTCCATCTCGCGGAACATTTTTTTCATTCCCTTTTCAAATACGCTTTTGCGGGGCTCCATCAACAGGAACACCGTCAGCAGGTTCGAAAGGATCCAGGGGGTCCAGTTGTTGATGGTGTGTGGAATTTGCCCCATCCACCAGGCATCCAGATGATCTAAATAGGGCGAAATAATCCGCCGATCCATTTCATATTCCAGGCGGGAAAGGATCTCGGGGCAAAAGGCGTGTAATTCCTTATAAAGCAGGTAATATACTCCGGCCAGCAACGAGGCG
The DNA here is from genome assembly GCA_045659565.1 of Eubacteriales bacterium. Classification (GTDB taxonomy): domain Bacteria; phylum Bacillota; class Clostridia; order Oscillospirales; family QAKW01; genus QAKW01. The sequence continues at coordinate 16,745 of JAZOXD010000275.1, forward strand.
GTTTCTGCCGCAAACAGGTCGATATAAGGGTATTGGGCGTCAGGGATGTGATACCGTTCCATTTTGTCCTTGTAATGGGCCGAAAGTCCCCAATAGGTTTCTTCGCAAATGGCAAAAATTCCGTTCACGATATCGGGCAGAAAACGTCCTCGGTATTCAGCCAGTTCCCCGACTAAAAGAGAAAGTAATGCGCGCCTGCGGGCAAAATGGGGCTTTTCCTGTTTGATACGGTTTCCTTCCCCGTGGTAAGCCATAAAATCCGTGGCATAGGCCTGGGGCCAGGTGTAGTTTAGATATTGCTCCCCTTCGGTCACGTGTTTGGCTTTGATCTTATCACCCCAGAAAGTACGGTCCTTTGCCGGGGGCCAAAGGGGTGTGGAAAAATCAAGGGTTTCAACGGGATGTTCTCGTAACCATTCCTTAAACATCGTTATTTCTCCTTACAAACTTTATAAATATTCAGATAGGGGTCCTTATCGTGAATCACACACCCGGGCGTGCCGCCGGGGGTTCGCATAATTTCCGTACATTTGGAACAACAGATACAGCATTTTTCCTTTTTCATTTCGCCTGCATTTAAAATGTCCTTGGCAAAATCCGGGTAGGCAAAAATAGTTCTGCCGAACCCGGCAAAATCAAATCCACCCGCCTGAATATAAGCCGCCGTCACCTGGGGTGCGGCTACCCCCAGATAGGAAAGTCCCGAACTGATCAGGGCCATCTCCGGGGCATATTCCTTCATTTTGGCAATGCCCTCCAGCATCCGGGCAACGCCCTGCAGGGGATGCTCCTCGGCAGTATACCCGCCCATAGCAAAGGGACGGTTCACATGGGGGTTAAAATAGGGGTTGCCCATGGTGATATTCAATAAATCAACGCCATAGCCACTTAATTCTTTAATCAGCCGGCCGGGTTCGTTGGGGTCAAATTCCAGCCCCTTGTCCTTGGCTACGCCGAACCCCAAGGGGTATTCAAATCCATCATAAATATTTAACCGTGACGAAACGATAAAATCTTTGCCGCAACGCTCCAGCGCCCCTTGCATACTCTCCCGCAGTAAACGGGTGCGGTTTTCAAAAGAACCGCCGTACCGCCCGGGCCGCTCATAGGCCGAAAGCAACTCGCTGTTCAGGTATCGGTGGCAGCATTTGATGTCCACCCCGTCGAAACCTGCTTGCTCGGCCCATTCCGCTCCTTGGATCAGGGCTTCCTTTACCCGGTCCAGATAATCATCGGTCACAATGCGCTCCAAAGCAATGGGGTTATCCTTTTCAAATAAAGGGTTGTTGTAGGCAATCAGCGGTGCCGGTTTGCCCTGGGGTTTGCTGTACCGCCCGGAATGGGTGGCTTGCATAATCACCAGGGGCTCATAACCGTTTTCCCGCAGGCCCGTTTCCTTGATGTGCTCAACCTGCTTTTTAAAATCATCCAGATTGCCCTTGTGGATATAAAGCTGGCGGGGATTGGCACGGCCCTCCTCCAAAACGGCGGTGGCCTCAAACCAGATCAACCCTGCACCCCCTTTTGCAAACCGCTCATAGCGGCGCTTGGTCAGGGTGTCGGGGCTTCCGCCGGGGGTACCGTCGCAACCCTCCATGGCTTGGCAAACCAACCGATTGGGGGCGGTTTTGGTGCCGATGGTTTTGGGCGTTCCCAAAATCGAAAGATCCTCGCTGTGGGGCAGCTTGGTGTTTAATTCGGTATTTTGCAGGTGAAATTCTTCCTGCGTTAAATAAACTTTTCGTTTCATTTGCATCATCTCCGATTTTATTCTAATTCATTTCAAGAGGAAACACCATAAAAAAATTGCTTGATTTTATGTAAATCTTGCAAAAAACTAAAAATGTGCTAAAATAGAAGGGAGGTGATTTTATGGAAAGTTTAATCCACTCGGCATATTTTTCCAGCGATCTTTTAAAGCGGAGCTCCCATTACCACGATTGCCATCAGCTGTTGCTGATCCTGAAGGGTGAGGTGTTGATCCGTCTGGCAGGGGAGGAATACCGGGCCGGACCCGGCCATATTGCTCTGTTCAGCCGTTATGAGCAACATTCGGTGGAGGTACTTTCGTCGGAATATGAGCGTTATATTTTAAGATTGCGCCCCTCTGCGGCAGGGGAGGGCGGTCGGGTGTTTGGTCTGCTTTCCAATCGGCCCCGGGGCTTCCGTCATATCCTTGATATTTCGGCCGAACTCGAAAAATTCATGGCTCTCTTCGAAGCCATCATCCGGGAAAGTGATCAAAACAGTCCCTTCGCCGGCGAAATGGCCTATTCCTTGATCAACACATTGCTGATCCTGCTTTACCGCCGATTTCCCGTTTCCGCCCCGGCGGAAGGGGAAAAGTATGAACTGATTCTGGCCCTTCAGCGCCGGTTCGAAAAGGATCCACGGGCGGATTATTCTTTGGAAAGTCTGGCGTCAGAATACCATATCAGCCCCTCCACCTTGTCCCACCAATTCAAAGAGATTACCGGCACCTCGGTGATGGGGTATCTTTTGGATTGCCGCATTGCAGCAGCCAAACAGTATCTGAGCCATAGCCGGATGAGCGTCAGCGAGATCGTGGAAAAATGCGGCTTCAGCGATAGCAGTAATTTCAGCCGCACCTTTAAAAAAATGACCGGCACCACCCCCAGTGAATTTCGCCGGATCAACTCTTGAAAAATCCTGAGGTTGTAATTATAATATTAATCAAATTAATCTTGAAGGGAATTTTAAAAATGGGGATTTTAACCTATGATAAAGATAACTTTTTAATGGATGGTAAGCCCTATCGCATTATTTCCGGCGCCATGCATTATTTCCGCATCGTGCCCGAATATTGGGAGGATCGTCTGAAAAAACTGCGGGCCTGCGGCTTCAATACGGTGGAAACCTATTGTTGCTGGAATTTGCATGAACGCAAGCCCGGCCAGTTTGATTTCAGCGGTATTCTGGATGTTGAACGGTATATCGAATTGGCAGAAAAGGTGGGGCTTAACGTAATCGTCCGCCCCGGCCCCTATATCTGCGCCGAATGGGATCTGGGGGGCCTGCCCTCCTGGCTGTTGAAGGATCCCGATATGGCCCTGCGCTGTAATAATCCCGCCTATCTGGAAAAGGTGGAACCCTATTATAGGGAACTCCTCAAACGTATCCGCCCCCATCTTTCCACCAACGGGGGCAATGTGATTATGGTGCAGGTGGAAAATGAATACGGCAGTTATGGTAACGATAAAGATTACCTTCGCAAGGTGCGTGATCTCTATCTGGAAAACGGCATTGATTGCCTGCTCTTTACCTCCGACGGCACCCGTCTTGCCATGCTCAGCGGCGGCACTCTGCCGGAGTTGCTGGCAGTGGCTAATTTCGGCAGCGATCCCAAGACCCGCCTGGGTTTATTAAAGCAATTCAAGCCTAACCAGCCGGTGATGTGCGGCGAATACTGGTGCGGCTGGTTCGACCATTGGTACGAGGATCATCATACACGCACCGCTCAGGAGGTGGTGGGGGAGGTACAGAATTTCTTTGACCTGAACGGCTCCTTTAATTTTTATATGTTCCACGGCGGCACCAACTTTTCCTTTTGGAACGGTGCCAATCACGACGGAACCTATAATCCCACGATTACCAGCTACGATTATTGCGCTCCCTTGAACGAATCGGGAGATATGACCGAAACCTATTATGAACTGAAAAAAGTACTGGAAGAGAATACGGGCGAGCCCGCCCCGAACCTGCAGGTGGCTAACCTGCCCAAGGCAGCTTACGGCGCCTTGGAACTGACCGAATGGGCGCCCCTCTTCGATAATTTAGATAACTTGGCCACGCCCGTTTTCAATCCTTATCCTCAATGTATGGAGCAATTGGATCAGGATTTCGGCTATCTGGTTTATTCCGCCGAGATGGTGGGCCCCTTCGAGGCCGAAAACTTGGAGTTCGGCAAGCTTCATGATCGGGCCCATATCTTCTGGAACGGCAACCTGATGGGGATCCGTGAACGTTCCCGCCGTAACGATGAGGTTCTGTTGGGGTTAGCCGAAGGCGAGACCGCCCGACTGGATATCCTGGTGGAGAATATGGGGCGTGTCAACTACGGCCATAAGCTTTTCGACCGCAAGGGTATTTTGAACGGCATCAATATCGGCCGCCGCTATCACTTCGGCTGGAACCATTATTCCCTGCCCATGGAGGATCTTTCCCGCCTGGTTTGGCAAAAGGCCGAAGGGGGCAAGGTGCCCGGCTTCTTTAAGGGAACTTTGAAGATCGAAGGCGTGCCCGCCGATACCTTCCTGCGCACCGAAAATTTCGAAAAGGGTATCTGCATTGTAAACGGCTTTAATGTGGGGCGTTATTTCAATTCCGCAGACCCCCAAAAGACTCTCTATATTCCCGCCCCCTTGCTGAAGGAAGGGGAAAACGAGATCATTCTCTTCGAAACCGACGGCTGTAAGGAACCCACAGTTACCTTTGAAGCCCAACCGGATCTGGGCAAAACCCTGGATTATCGCAGAGTATAAAAAAATCCCCCCAATCGGGGGGATTTTTTATATTGCAATCAAGAATATTCTATAGTATAATATTTTATTATTTATGTCTTAAGGAGATGAACGGAAATGCGTGTCGTTGTAAAGGTGGGAACCTCAACCCTTACTCATCAAACCGGTCATTTGAATATTCGTCGTATGGAGGCTCTTTGCCGGGTGCTCAGCGATTTAAAAAATGCGGGCCACCAAGTGATCTTGGTCAGTTCCGGTGCCATCGGAATGGGCGTGGGCAAGCTTTCGTTAAAGGAGCGTCCTTCGGATATGCCCACCAAACAGGCGGCCGCCGCCGTGGGCCAATGCGAACTGATGTATACCTACGATCGCCTTTTTGCAAAATATAACCATACCGTGGCCCAGATCCTGCTCACCGGCGAGGATTTCAACCATGCCGAGCGGTATAAAAACTTCTGCAATACCCTCCACCGTTTGTTGGAACTGGAGGCTCTGCCCATCATCAACGAAAACGATACCGTTTCCACCCGTGAAATTGCCGTGGGCGATAACGATACTCTGGCGGCCATGGTGGCGGTCAGCGCTGAAGCGGAACTTTTGGTTCTGCTTTCGGACATCGATGGCCTTTATACCGCCGATCCCCGTAAGGATCTCCATGCCAAACTGATCCCGGTGGTGGAAGAACTCACCGATGAGATCTATGCTCTGGCCGGGGAAAAGGGCAGCGCTCTGGGTACCGGCGGAATGGCCACCAAATTGCAGGCCGCCCGCATCTGTAGCGAAAAAGGCATCGATATGATCATCGCCAATGGTGCCGATCCGGATATTCTTTATGCCATCGAAGACGGTCAATCCGTCGGCACATTGTTTAAAGGAGCCCAAAGATGAAAGCTACCCAAGAGATTTTAAGGGAAGCCGCCGCCCTCCGCTCCCGGATGGCCCTGCTTTCCGAAGCCGATAAAAATAAAGGCCTTTTGGCCATGGCCGATGCCCTGGTTCAAGGCGAAAAAGAGATTTTGGCCGCCAATGCCGCAGATTTTGAAGCCTATGGCAACCAAATGAACCCCTCTATGCAGGATCGCCTGCGTCTGGACGGGGCTCGCATTGCCGATATGGCCGAAGGCATCCGGGCGGTGGCAGAATTGCCGGATCCGGTGGGGGAAAAATTGGAAACCGTAACCCGCCCCAATGGGATGATCATTGAAAAAACCGCCGTACCAATGGGGGTGGTGGCCATTATCTACGAACGCCGCCCCAATGTAGCCGCCGATGCGGCGGCCCTGGCCTTTAAAAGCAGTAACGTCTGCGTTTTGCGAAGCGGTAAGGAGGCCTGGAACTCCGCCGCCGCCATTGTAAATGCCCTGCAACAGGGTCTGAAGCAGGCGGGCTTGCCCGAAAGGGCTGTTCAATTGGTGGAAGATACCACCCGCCAAAGCGCCAAGGAACTGATGGAGGCGGTGGGGCTGGTGGATCTGCTGATCCCCCGGGGCGGCGCCGGGCTGATCAATGCCTGCCTGGAAGGGGCCAAGGTCCCCGTGATCCAAACGGGAACGGGCATCTGCCATCTCTATGCCGATGAACCCGCCGATCTGGAATCGGCTTTGAATATTATCGAAAATGCTAAAACCAGCCGCCCCTCGGTCTGCAATGCGGCAGAGGTCTTGCTGGTGCATCAAAATATTGCAAAAAAACTGTTGCCCGCCCTGAAAAAACGGTTGGTGTGCGACCGTAAGGAAAAGGGCCTGCAACCGGTGGAATTCCGTTGTGATGAAAACGTCTTGCCCTTGTTGGAGGGCATCCCCGCCGGGGAACAGGATTTTGATACGGAATTTTTGGATTATATCCTGGCTGTTAAAATGGTCCATAATGTGGAAGAAGCCATTGATCATATCCGAGCCCATTCCACCGGCCATAGCGAGGCCATCCTCACCCAAACGGAAGAAAATGCCCGGCTCTTCACTGCCATGGTGGATAGCGCGGCGGTTTATGTGAATGTGTCCACCCGCTTCACCGATGGTGGCCAGTTTGGTTTGGGTTGCGAAATGGGCATTTCCACCCAAAAACTCCACGCCCGTGGTCCCATGGGTCTTCGGGAACTTACCACCTATAAATACGTTGTCCGCGGAAACGGACAGATCAGATAAGGAGGCTGACAGGATGAACATCGGATTTATCGGTTGCGGTAACATGGGCGGCGCTCTGGCCCTTGCCGCCACCGGAAAAGGAACCCTTTGGCTGGCAGATCTTGCGGAAGAAAAGGTTGCCGCTCTGGCAGAAAAAACCGGTGGAATGGCTTCCACCGTAGAACTGATCGCAGAGTTTTGCGATATGATCGTGTTGGGTGTCAAGCCCCAGGGAATGGCCCAACTGTTGAAAACGCTCAAACCAATCCTGCAAGAACGGTTCAAAAAGCCTCTTTTGGTTAGCATGGCCGCCGGTGTGACTTTGGAACAATTGGAAGGCTGGTTGGAAGAATCTTGCCCCTGGATCCGCATCATGCCCAACACCCCGGCACAGATCGGCAAGGGAATGATCCTTTATAGCGTTAAAAATACAACCCCCCAGGAGGAAAACTCCTTTTTGGATGCCTTTGAATTGGCCGGCGAGCTGCTTTCGTTGGAAGAAAAATTTATCGATGCGGGTAGTGCGGTTTCCGGTTGCGGCCCGGCCTTCGTTTATCTGTTTATCGAAGCGATGGCCGACGGAGGCGTGGCCTGCGGCCTGCCCCGGGATCTGGCTTTGAAACTGGCGGCCGGTACCGTTGCCGGCGCAGGGGAGATGGTACTGCAAACGGGGATCCACCCCGGCGCGTTGAAGGATGCGGTCTGTAGCCCCGGTGGCAGTACCATTGCCGGTGTGGCCGCTTTGGAAGAAAATGCATTCCGGTCAGCTGCTATAAAAGCGGTGGATCGGGCATATAAACGAACAAAAGAATTAGGGAGGAACTGACAATGAGCATCAAGGGAAATATGGATTATATTACTGCGAAGGATCCTGAATTGGGTGCCGCCATTTATGAGGAGTATCAGCGCCAGCAGGACGGAATCGAACTGATCGCTTCCGAAAACTTCACTTCCCCTGCGGTGATGGCCGCCATGGGGACGGTTCTCACTAATAAATACGCCGAAGGCTACCCCGGCAAACGCTATTACGGCGGTTGCTATTGTGTAGATAAGGTGGAAGAACTGGCTCGTCAACGGGCTTGCGAACTGTTTGGTGCCGACCACGCCAATGTGCAGCCCCATAGCGGCGCCCAGGCCAATATGGCGGTATATTTCGCATTCCTGAAACCCGGCGATACCGTTCTGGGCATGAATCTGGCCCATGGTGGGCATTTGACCCACGGCAGCCCGGTGAATATGTCCGGTGCTTTCTTTAATTTTGTTCCCTACGGTGTGGGCGCCGAAACCGGCCGCATCGATTATGAAGAGGTGGAAAAATTGGCCAAGGAGCATCAGCCTAAACTGATCGTGGCCGGCGCCTCCGCTTATCCTCGGGTGATTGATTTTGAACGCTTGAGCAAGATCGCCAAAGAGGTGGGCGCCATGCTGATGGTGGATATGGCCCATATCGCCGGTTTGGTGGCCGCCGGCCTTCATCCTTCTCCCGTTCCCTATGCGGATATCGTGACCACCACCACCCACAAAACCCTGCGCGGTCCCCGGGGCGGCCTGATCCTTTGCAAAGAGGAATATGCCAAGGCCATTGATAAAGCCATCTTCCCCGGCACCCAAGGCGGCCCTCTGGAGCATATCATTGCGGCCAAGGCTGTTTGCTTCGGCGAGGCTCTGCGCCCCGAATTCAAGGAATATCAGGCACAGATCATCAAAAACGCCAAGGCTCTGGAAGAAAAACTCCTGGCTGAAGGCGTTCAACTGGTTTCCGGCGGAACAGATAATCATCTTCTGTTGCTGGATCTCCGGGGCACCGGCATCACCGGCAAGGAACTGGAGCATCGGTTGGATGAGGTGCATATCACCGCCAATAAGAATGCCATCCCCGACGATCCCGAAAAGCCCTTTGTAACCAGCGGTCTGCGGATCGGCTCTCCCGCTGTTACCACCCGTGGCTTCAAGGAGCCTGAAATGGAACTGATCGCCGGCTGGATCAAAGACTGTATTGTGGATTTTGAAGGCAATAAGGAACGGGTCCGCAAGGAAGTTCTGGACCTTTGCGCTCGCTTCCCCCTTTATGAAGGAGAATAAGTATGAACGAAAAACTGTTAAAACTTTTAAATAAAAATGGCCGCACCTCCATCCAGGATCTGGCCACAATGACCGGAATGGATGAAGCTCAGGTGGTTTTGGATATCAAAGAACTGGAAGAAAAGGGAGTCATCCGCGGCTATAAGGCCGTAATCGACTGGGAACGGCTGGATAACGCCTATGTTTCCGCCCTGATCGAACTGAAGGTTACTCCTAAGGCCGGTCTGGGCTTTGAAGAAGTGGCCAAAAAGGTAATGAAATATCCCGAGGTGGAAACCGTTTACCTGATGTCCGGGGGTTACGATCTTTGCGTTATCGTAAAGGGCAAAACTTTCCAAGGGGTGGCCATGTTCGTGGCCAAAGAACTTTCCACCATTGAAAGCGTGATCTCCACCGCCACCCATTTCGTGCTCCGCCGCTATAAGGAACTGGATCTGGAACTTTGCGATGGGGAAACTGATGATAGAGGGTTGTTCTCCTTATGATGGACTATAGTAAACTTTTGAACCCGGAGGTCGTTAATATCAAGCCCTCTGGTATCCGTAAATTTTTTGATATTGCCGAAACCATGGATGATGTGATTTCCCTGGGGGTAGGCGAGCCGGATTTCCCCACCCCGTGGCAGATCCGTAAGGCGGGCATCGAAGCCCTGGAGGGCAGTAAAACCCGCTATACCTCCAATTGGGGTTTGCAGGCCCTGCGGGAAACCATTGCCGGCTATCTGAATCGTAAATACAATCTTTCCTATAATCCCGCCCAAGAGGTGCTGGTCACCGTGGGCGGCAGCGAGGCCATCGACGGCTGTATCCGTGCAGTGGTACAGCCCGGGGACGAGGTGATCATTCCCCAACCCAGCTACGTCTGCTATGAGCCCATCACCCGCCTGGCAGGCGGCGTGCCGGTGATCATCGAGACCAAGGCCGAGGATCAGTTCAAGCTGACTCCCGAAGCCCTGAAGACCGCTATCACCCCCAAAACCAAGCTTTTGATCCTGCCCTATCCCTGTAACCCCACCGGTGCAATTATGGAGCAGGAGGATCTGGAAAAGATCGCTGACGTATTGCGGGGCACCGACGTGCTGGTGCTCTCCGATGAGATTTATGCAGAACTGACCTTTGGCGGTAAGCACCACGTTTCCATCGCCTCCTTGCCGGATATGTGGGAACGCACCTTTGTGGTCAACGGCTTTTCCAAGGCCTTTTCCATGACCGGCTGGCGGTTGGGCTATGCCTGCGGCCCCAGGGAACTTTTGCAGCAGGTGGTCAAGATCCACCAATATGCCATTATGTGCGCTCCCACCACCTCCCAGTATGCGGCGGTGGCGGCCATGACCCAATGCGACGATGCGGTGGCAGAGATGGCGGAGGAATACGATATGCGCCGCCGTCTGATTGTGGATGGCTTCAATCGGCTGGGACTCACCTGCCGGGATCCCAAGGGGGCTTTCTATGCCTTTCCCTGTATCGAAAGCACGGGGTTGGATAGCGAAACCTTCTGCCAACGGTTGCTGGAAAGTAAGCACGTGGCCGTGGTGCCCGGCCCGGCCTTTGGTCAGGGCGGCGAGGGCTTTGTCCGCGCATCCTACTGCTATTCTACAGAACATATTAAAGAGGCTCTCCGTCGGATCGGCGAATTTTTAGAGGAGTTGAACTGATGGAAACTTTTCTTCGCCTGGTGATTCCTTTTAAGGATATTTATACCACAGTGTACCTGTTGCGGTGCGAACAAGGCGCTGTTTTGTTTGATACCGCCACCTACGAAAGGGATGTAACGGAGGATATCCTTCCCTTTCTGCAGGAACAGGGTGTCACCCAAGAAACCTTAAAATATATTTTCATTTCTCATAACCACGGGGATCACTCCGGGGGTCTACCCCGTCTGATGAGGGAATTCCCTCAAACCGTCATCCTTTCCCGTTCCCCTAAATTGAAGGAGGAATGGGGAAGCCGTTTGCAGTGCCCCGAGGATGGGGAAGTGCTGCTGGATACTTTTCGGGTGGTGGCCATCCCCGGCCACTCTCTCGATAGCGCCGCCCTGCTGGACCAACGGAACGGAACCCTGTTCACAGGCGATTCCCTGCAGGCCTACGGAATCTTTGGTTCCGGCAAATGGGGGGCCAATATCTGTTGGCCCGGGGAATATTTTGCGGCCCTTGAGCGGGTGGCAGAACTGAACCCCGCCCGTATTCTGATGGCCCACGATTATCAGCCCTGCGGCTATCGGGCCGAGGGCGGGGAAGAGGTGCAAAGGCTTCTGG
>JAZOXD010000276.1:0-2929 GCA_045659565.1 Eubacteriales bacterium
GCCGATTATTGTTTCGTCCGGTGTTCTGTTGCAGGTCTTCAAGCAGGACCTGTTCGCACAGACCATGACGGGTGAAGCCGGCAGCATTTTCCAGAGTAGTGCTTTGGAAACCATGATGTTCAATATGGGACTCAGTCAGAAGATTATTACCTTCGTAACCGGATTTGTCGATAGTATTATGGACATTATCTGGAAAGCCGGTGTTCAGATTCTCCTGTTCCTGGCCGGTCTGCAAGCCATTCCGACTTCGCTTTACGAAGTATCTTCGGTTGAAGGTGCTACCGCGTGGCAGACCTTCTGGAAGATTACCTTCCCGCTTTTGACCCCCTATTTGATCTTGAATACGATTTATACAATCATTGATGCATTTACTTTCTATGATAACCCTGTTATGGCCGAAGTCATTAAGTTGTTCAGAGATATGAAGTACGGCTGGGCATCGGTTTTATCGATTGTATACTCTTTGGTTGTATTCCTGCTGATCGGTATAGTATTCCTGGTTCTGTCCAGATTTACGTATTATACTGAAAAGTAATTCCGAATCATCGAAGAATGGAGGATTTATATGCAGGATTCACAAAAAGATTTTATGAGAAAAAAACGGCGTGAACATCTTGTTTCACACGTGGTGTGGCCCATCATTCGTGCGGTCATACTTATCGGTATCTCGTTCCTTTTACTGTATCCGTTGATCTATATGTTCGTCAGTGCGTTCCGTGCGCAGGAAGACCTGTATAACCCGTCGGTTATCTGGATTACCCGTAACTGGACCCTAGATCATATTTCGACTTTGATGGAACTGATCAATTATCCGAAAACTTTGTGGAATACGGTCAGCATCAGTGTTTTCAGTGCAGTGATTCAGATGATGATTTGCGCTTTGGTCGGATACGGTTTTGCCCGATTCCAATTTAAAGGAAAAGGCGTTTTGTTCGCATTGGTTATCTTAACCATCATCATTCCGCCGCAGGCGATTATCAATTCCCTTTATATGACGTTCCGTTTCTTTAACATCCCGATTTATTCGTGGATCTTCGGAACGGTAAACCTCATCAACACGCCGGTTTCATTCTGGATTCAGGCGTTGTTCGGAATGGGTATTCGTTCGGGCTTGTTCATCTTCATCTATCGGCAGTTCTTCCGCGGAATGCCTGCGGAACTGGAAAATGCCGCATTGATTGACGGTTGTAACCCGTTACAGACCTACATCCGCGTAATGTTGCCCAACGCCATTATGGTTATGGTAACGGTATTTATGTTCTCGCTTGTATGGCACTGGAACGACGCTTACAACACCGGTATTCTCGCCCCCGGAATGAAAACGCTCTCGACCGCGATTGCGGATTTGAAGGTTGACGTTTTCCGCTTGAAGGACGGCGGCGATACCAACCCGATGATTAACCAGGTTCGTATGCAGGCCGGTGCTCTGCTTTCGATTGCGCCGATGTTGATTGTCTTCCTGTTCGGTCAAAAGACCTTTACCGAAAGTGTTGAGAGAACAGGTATTGTCGGATAATTTTTCGACAAAAGTTTATTTGGGTTTACGGGGGAACCCCCCTGAATAACCATAGATGGCTAAGGCCAGAAAGAGAGGAAAAAATTATGAAAAAGATGACCAGAATTCTTGCGCTCATCATGGCAGTTGTTATGGTAGCAGCAGTATTCACCGGTTGTGGCAAAGCTTCTGACAAGGATAATACCAGCGAAGCTTCCTCGTCCCACCGCGAAGCTCCGGATCAGGAGCGTGACCTGATGGAAGGCTCCGGCGAAGAGGCTGAAACACTCGGCTTCCCGCAGAGGGAACTGCAGAATAAGGACGTAACCGTCTTTATTCCCTATGATCCGAAGGATATTCAAAAGAATATCGACGCTTTCAAAACGCGTTACGGTGCAAACGTAAAAATTGAGCAGTGCCAGTGGGATCAGCGTTTCACCCGTTTGGCCACCCTCATTCAGAGTGGTGACGCTCCCGACGTTGTCAGCGTTGTTTTCAGTGATATGCCGACGATGGCGGTTAAGGGCTTGTTGCAGCCGATCGACGGTAAAACCGATCTTGCTAACAAGGTTTATGATCAAACCTCCAACGACGGTATCTACACCTTCAACGGCAAGCACTATGCGTTGACCTCTATTGGCGTTCCCTACGGTATTTACTACAACGACACCATGTTCAAGCACGCCGGCGTTAAGACTCCGATCGAGTTCTATAACGAAGGCACCTGGAACTGGGAAAACTTCCGCAAGACCGCTCTTGCTATGAGCGAAGACACCGATAACGACGGTATCAACGATATCTTCGGTTTCGCTACTTGGAAGGATGACATTTTCTGTATCGCTAACGGCGCCGACCTCATCAAGATGGAAAACGGCAACCCCGTTCTCAACATCAACGATCCTCGCGTAACCGAAGGCTTACAGTTCTTCCAGGATATGTTCTATACCGACCACTCCATCCAGATTGCTCACTGGGAGTGGAAAGAAGGCTTCGCCAACAAGCAGGTTGCCATGGTCTTCGAAGGTTGGACCTATCAGACCGAACTTCTCTACGAGCAGAGCTTTGACGATGATATCGGTATTGTTCCGTTCCCGATGGGCCCGAGCGCTCAGGGCGAGCAGATCAACTACACCGCAAACACCGGTTGGGGTCTCTGCAAAGATGCTGCTAACGTTGAAGGCGGCGTTGCTTTCATTGAAGATTACCTCACCAATGGTGCTAAGCGCGTTCTCGACGGTACTGCATACTCGCACTTAACCGACGAGCAGTTCGAAATGGCTAAGATCATGGTTGGTCAGAAGAGCATTCAGCCTTACGCACCCGGTTACGGTGACTTCTCCACCGTGTTCAACGATATCCCCGACCAGTTGCGTGACGGTAAGGCTGTTGGTACCATCCTGCAGCGTTTTGCTCCCGAACTTCAGAACGAGATCA
>JAZOXD010000277.1:0-3225 GCA_045659565.1 Eubacteriales bacterium
CCACGCCAAGGCCAAGGTCGATGCCGGCTTTGAATTGATGCAGAAGCTGGGAATCGAATATTTTTGCTTCCACGATGTGGATCTGGTGCCGGAGGCCGATGATATCAAGGAGACCAACCGTCGGCTGGACGAGATTACCGATTATATTCTGGAGAAAATGAAGGGAACCGGCATCAAATGTCTTTGGGGCACCGCCAATATGTTCTCCAACCCCCGCTTTATGAACGGCGCAGGCAGCACCAATTCCGCCGAGGTTTATTGCTTTGCGGCGGCCCAGATCAAAAAGGCTCTGGAGCTGACCGTGAAGTTGGGCGGCAAGGGCTATGTGTTCTGGGGCGGCCGGGAAGGCTATGAGACCCTTTTGAATACCGATGTTAAATTTGAGCAGGAGAACATTGCCCGCTTGATGCATATGGCGGTGAACTATGGCCGGAAGATCGGCTTTACCGGTGATTTTTATATTGAGCCCAAGCCCAAGGAGCCCATGAAGCATCAATATGATTTTGATGCCGCCACCGCCATTGGCTTTTTGCGTCAATACGGTCTGGACAAAGATTTCAAGGTGAATATTGAGGCCCACCACGCCACCCTGGCAGGCCACACCTTCCAGCACGAGCTGCGGGTTTCCGCCATCAACGGGATGCTGGGCTCCATTGATGCCAACCAGGGCGATTATCTTTTGGGCTGGGATACGGATGAGTTCCCCTTTGATGTTTATGAGACCACCCTTTGTATGCTGGAAGTATTGAAGGCAGGCGGGCTGACCGGCGGCTTTAACTTTGACGCCAAGAACCGCCGCCCCAGCAATACGCCGGAGGATATCTTCCACGCCTTTATTTTAGGAATGGATGCCTTTGCTCTGGGTATTTTGAAGGCCGCCAAGTTGTTGGAAGACGGCCGGTTGGAAGAAAACCTGAAACAGCGCTATGCCAGTTTCCGGGAAGGCATCGGCAAGACCATTCTGGACGGAACCGCCGATCTTTGCTCCCTGGCAGCCCACGCAGAAGAATTGGGCGGCACCCAAGAGCCCCAAAGCGGAAAGCAGGAACAATTGGAAGGAATTTTAAACCAAGTATTATTCTCATAAAGGAGAAACGGCGATGATCTATTACGTTTCAGTTAAAGGCAACGATCAGGCGGCGGGCACCAAAGAGGCGCCCTTCCGCACCATTAACCGGGCGGCACAGGTTGCCGTTGCAGGCGATACCGTGCGGGTTTTCGGCGGCACCTACCGGGAATGGGTGGATCCCCAAAACGGCGGCAACAGTGATCACAAGCGCATCGTATATGAAGCAGTAGAAGGCGAGCATCCCATTATTAAAGGCTCGGAGATCGTGACCGATTGGGAGCGGGTGGAGGGAACCGTTTGGAAAAAGGCGCTTCCCAACGAGCTGTTTGGAGATTGGAACCCCTATGCCCTGGAGATCGAAGGCGACTGGCTGAATGAGCCCTTCAAGGATTACCGGGCCCATCTGGGGGACGTTTATATTAACGGCATCTCCACCTTTGAAGCCACCTCTATGGAGGATCTTTACGACAACACGCCCCGGATCACTTGGTTCCAAAACAGCAGGCGGTGCGAGGATGAGTTGATCCTGCACCCGGAGCGGACCATCTACAAATGGTTTGCTCAAGTGGATACGGAAACCACCACTCTTTATTGTAATTTTCAGGAATATGATCCCAACAAAGAGTTGATCGAGATCAACGTTCGGCCCTGCTGCTTTTACCCCAAAGCCACCGGCATTCATTACATCACCCTGCGTGGCTTTGAGATCGCCCAGGCGGCCTGCCCCTGGACACCGCCCACCTCCCATCAGATCGGCATGGTAGGGCCCCATTGGAGCAAGGGTTGGATCATTGAGCAAAACGATATTCACGATGCCAAGTGCAGCGCCGTTAGTTTAGGCAAAGAGGAATCCACCGGTCACAACGAATACACCCGCTTTAACCGAAAATCCGGCCATCGCTATCAGTTGGAGGCGGTATTCCGTGCTTTGCAACGGGGCTGGAGCCGGGAAACTGTGGGTTCCCATATTGTGCGGGATAACGAGATCCATGATTGCGGGCAGAACGGCATCGTAGGGCACTTGGGCTGTATCTTCAGCCGGATCGAGCACAACCACATTTACAACATCGGTATAAAGCATGAATTCTGGGGCCACGAAATGGCGGGCATCAAATTCCACGGCGCCATCGACAGCCTGATCATCCGGAACAACATTCACAACTGCACCTTGGGCACCTGGATGGATTGGCAGACCCAGGGCAGCCGCATCACCGGCAATCTTTATTACGACAACAACCGGGATATTATGGTGGAGGTAAGCCACGGCCCCTACGTTCTGGATCATAATATCTTTATGGATCATTATGCCTTCGACAATATATCCCAGGGCGGGGCGATCCTCCATAATCTTTTTTGCGGCAAGATTTTCAATAAGCCGGTGATGGACCGCTCCACCCCTTATCACTTCCCCCACTCTACCCAGGTGGCGGGCTACAGCGAGACCATCGGCGGGGATGACCGCTATTATAACAATCTGTTTTTAGGATTATGGGAAGGAAACACCCAAACGCTGGGCCAATTCACCAAGCATTGCGATCGCCATTCCGACCCGAAGGAATATGCAAAAATCATCGCAGATAACCCCAAGGGCGGAGAAAAATTGTTCAACGGAACACCCCAACCGGTCTGGATAGAGGAAAACGCCTATTCCGGCTATTCCATCCCCTCCGTCCACGAAAAAGCACCTATTATGGCGGATGGCATACAGGCAGAAGTGATCCGGGAGGGTAACGAATGGAGCCTGCGGTTAACGGTTCCCGAAGCCTTGACCCAATCCCGGTGCGAGCCGGTGACCACCGAAAGATTGGGTGAACCCCGTCTTGTGGTACAGGCCTTTGAGGAGCCTGACGGTCGACCCTTGGATATGACCAAGGATCTGACCGGTGCTTTACACACCGAACAACTGCTCCCCGGCCCCTTTGCCTCGTTGCAAACGGGTGAACAGATGATTAAGATCTGGGAAAAATAGCAAAAAAGGGAAGGTTCTTCAAGAACCTTCCCTTTTCTTATTCCAATCCTAAATTTTTGCGGGCTTCGGCCACAACACGGGCCCGTTCCCTACCCCATAGGCGGGCGGTGGCGTCCCCCACGGCCGCCCAGTGCATCTCCGGATTTCGAGAGCGGTATTCGTTACCGTCACACCCCCGGAAGCCCCA